>NZ_JANEWM010000139.1:0-1210 GCF_028069825.1 Citrobacter sp. Igbk 14 | reverse complement strand
AGACTTATCTATATAATGCAGCGAAGAAAAGTTTATTAGAAATGAATACGCCAACAAGTGATGAAGATCCCAAATGTTATGGGATACATTTCCCTTTACCCTTCTAATGTCAGTATATGTTGTTTTCTCATCGCTAACCTATTAATCTCCAAGGAATAATACTTAACAGATAAAAAAAATAAAATACCGAATAAAAAATCCATGTTAATGTTGTAACACTGAACACTTTCAAAAAACATCAAGTTGCCATTTAAAAAACAACACTAATTGACACCTGGCACCGTTAACACTCAATCACTGACATTTTTGCGACATCTATCACTCACGAATAAACCCCCAATCAATAGACTCTCATTTTTTCCGCACATTATTAGTATCTTTACCTCATGGAGTTGAGCATGAATAAAATATATATTAAGAGTCTACTTGCTGCATGCGTTATCTTATCCACCTTCAATAGCCATTCTGCTGAACTAAAACGCGTCTATGGAAAGATTAGCCTCGGCTACGGTGATTGGAATAAAGGATTTGTAAACGTCGATCGAGGTGAAGTATGGAAAGCTGTTGCTGATTTCGGCGCTGTTTTTGATAGAGGTGAATTCGCCTCATTTTACGAAATGAATGTACTCAACCATCCAGTAGAAGGACGTAACCATACGACTCAATTTCTTGGACATTATCGTCCGATAGAAGGGTCTGATTTTACGTTAATGACTAAACTTTATATGTCGATGGAAAACAAATTTGGTGATGAGTTGAACATGATGTATGGGGTAGGCTACCTGGGTCTGGTAGAGAAATCATGGTTTATCAAACCTTATGTCGCGATACATAATTTATCCAGCGACTATAACTCTGCAAAATACGGTCAGGCTAATGGATTTAACGGCTATGTCCTTGGCTGGGTTGCTGCATATAATTTCGAAATGCTTAATGAGAAATTTGCCATTTCAAACTGGAATGAAGTTGAAATGGATCGTAATGATGCTTATGCAGAGCAGCAAGGTGGGAAAACGGGTCTAAATGGTGCCGTTACGTTTACCTGGAAATTTATGCCCCGCTGGACAGCCTCTGTATCCTATCGTTACTTCAATAATAAATTAGGGTATCAGGATTATGGTGACCGTATGAATTACCTGGTGGGTTTTGAATTCTAATTCATCAGCAGAAAAGTAAACTCTATAGTTAGCAATTAATCTTAGATATGTGT
>NZ_JANEWM010000138.1:0-1324 GCF_028069825.1 Citrobacter sp. Igbk 14 | reverse complement strand
ATTTTTAACATCATAATGATGAATAAAAGCTTTCAAAATATACTTGAACAAGAGAATCTTTCAGAACTACCATCTCAGATATTAAGCCCAGTAAACAAAGAGGTATCAAAATGATTCAGATACGTTTTGGCGAAAATTTTATTTACCTGGAAACTAATAAGTTAATTCCATCTAAGGAATTATTAGAAAACGTAAAGCGAAGCCATAAATATCATCAAATAGTTACCTCTATCGAAAGCTTGGGTATTATTGAACCAATAATAGTATTCTATGACAAAGATAAAGATGTCACTAAGATACTTGATGGCCATTTAAGGGTTGAGGCTTTAAAAGACTTAGATATAGAAAAAGCTCCATGTATACTTTCGAGCATAGATGATGCTTTCACTCCTAACAAACAAGTGAATCATATAAATGTAGTTGAAGAACATAGAATGATAATTAAGTCTCTGGCAAAAGTATCAATTGAAAAACTTAGTGCTGCTTTGGGCATATCTGTTGATGCCATAAAAGATAAAGCTAATGTGATGAACGGCATAGATCCAAGTGTAATTGCGAAACTTTCTGATAAACCTATACCTAAGGCTACATTTGACGTTTTGAGGAAAATGAAGCCAATTCGTCAAATTGAAGCAGTCGGTACAATGATTAATTTTGATAATTATAGTAAAAAATTTGCAATGAGCATCTTGGATGCAACACCGTCATCGATGATAGTAAATAAAGGGAAAAACACTCCCTATAAAAAGGACATAAAAAAAACCATACTTCGTCTGGAACAAGAAATGGCAACAACTTCGGAAGAAACGAAAAAACTTCAAACCGAGTATGGTTCAGATATGTTGAAATTCGTTATAATCCAGTCATATATTAATAAATTACTTGGCAACTCTAAAGTTCTTCATTGGTTCTTAGAAAACGAGGTTGATTATCTTAATGAGTTAAAAAGAATTTCTAGAATAAATTCTTTGGATGATAAGACTCTTACTGAAAACAGCCAGTCATAGTCATGGTTTTATATAGCCTAAATAAACCAAGAAGTATACTTACACAACGACCTTCACGCCGAAGAAGCTGTCAGATACGCCAGCAACCAAAGCATTACGTTTAAGAGTCAGTCATTGATACGAAGGGATAACTGCGTATCAGCAGCCGGACATTGAGTCGAATAAAGGCTGGTAGAGAGGGACAGTTCTGTGTCACCGGGAGATTAGTCAGAAACATCAGCGGCAGAACAGATGAACCAGCAATTGGTAGTGTACAGAAAACTCTCCAGTATTTAATTATTCAACTTAACACTAAAAAAAATCACATAGTTAATATC
>NZ_JANEWM010000137.1:0-1370 GCF_028069825.1 Citrobacter sp. Igbk 14 | reverse complement strand
CTCGATGAGATTATTAAATTAGGGTTTCCTGAAGATAAAACAGCAAAGTTACCTATCATAATAAATGAAAATGTTGTTTTTAGAGATGGGAATGTTGAGGGTAGAAACTTATTATTTGTTGGACGCATATGTGAGAATAAAGCTCAACATAAATTGATATATTTCTATGGAAGTCTTCTCGCTAAAAAATATGAATTGGGATGTTTATATCTCGTCGGGAAATATGATGTTGGCTCTGATTACTACAATAAGATCAAGAAAATAATTGAAAAATTACAGCTTAGTGATCGAGTGATTTTGACAGGGGCTGTCACAGAGGAAGAATTATCGTCTTACTATAGTGATTCATCATGTTTTATTTCTTTCAGCGAGCATGAAGGATTTGGTGTCCCTTTGCTCGAAGCAGCACAATATCAATTACCAGTTTTAGCATTAAATCATGCCGCAACAGCGGAGACACTAAATAATTCTGAAGGTGTCTGCAATACAACACTTGAGCTGGAAGATAAATTATTTAAAGTATTTACTGACTCAAGTTTTTATGAACGCATGATTGATTCTCAAAACACGGCTTTACAAGAGTATTCAGTAGATGCTTGGGGTAAATATGCCGATAATTTGTTTGAGAAAATTCTGGTACCACAGAACTATTATACAACTGTATCTTTGGTTGTGTGTACTTACAACCGGGCAGAATATCTTGAAAGATGCTTAGACTATCTATCAAAAAACTACAGTGACAGTTTTGAAGTTATTGTGGTTAATGGACCATCTACAGATAATACAAATGAAGTATTATCAGAATGGCATGATAAATTAAAAATATATAATAATCCAATAAGAAACTTATCTGTATCAAGAAACATAGGAATAAATGCCGCTTCAGGCCAAATAGTTGCTTTCATTGATGATGATGCTATACCTTTTTTAGATTGGTTTTATGCAATTTTAGAGTATTTCAATAGTTGTCATAGATTTGTGGCTGGGGCTGGAGGACCAACTTACCTTGCCGGGAGTCTAGATTTCCAAGCCAAAGATATTTTTGTTGACCGTTTTGGTTCGGGTATCATCAATCCTACTGAAGAAATTAAGAATAACGCACAATATCGAAGAACTGTTTTAGGTACTAACTCATTTTTTGTCAGAGATTACCTCATTTCATGTGGTGGCTTTGATGAAGAATATGATTATTATCTTGATGAAACAGATTTATGTAGTCGGCTGATTGATAATAATTTCCTGATAAATAGTTGCCCTGATGCCTTTTTGAGGCATGAGTTTTCAAAAAGTGAAAATAGATTAAATAAATATAACTATAATTGGTATTCGATAGTTAAAAATACTGTTTATTATTCTTGTAAATTTAATGG
>NZ_JANEWM010000136.1:0-1602 GCF_028069825.1 Citrobacter sp. Igbk 14 | reverse complement strand
ACTACAGATAACCGATGAAGTGAATAAGTCAAGTTGTTACGGGATAAATAATTTAATTATCTGGATTAAAAAAGGTATACCATTTGACAAATAGTATACCCACGAGGACATATCAGATTAATGGTCATTAAATGAATCCTTGCAGACTAAGAAAAAGGTTGTTTACTCCAGAGTTTTAGAGTCTTTTTCGTACAGATGAACGGGGGATCTCTGGCTTCATTTCTTTTAACAGGTCTTTTTTCTCTCTTCCTGCGATATAAGAAAAAATCTTATCGGAGTCAGAACGCTGTCTGAGTATATCGTCGTCCATTCGGATACCATTTCGAATGAACCATTTCACACTTTCTATGCCGGTGTAGATACCAATATGTTTATCATGATAACAATTATAAAACTGAACATGACTGATATCGGTATATTTTTTCAGTGAGGTAAAGAAGTACTTCATGTTTTTGACATATAATGCGAAGGAACAGTGTTCAGCGATAAGGATATTACGCCCTTTTTCATGAAGCAAAGCAATTAGGGGCAAAGCCTCAGTTGAAACATGTTTAAATAATACTGGCGTGCTGTCTATTCTATCAACATGGCGTTTGAGGGCATTAATACTGAAATCATATATCCACCACTCGTTGTCAGTCGGAAGATCCAGCACCGCTTTGCCACCATAATCTCTGTGGTTTATGTCACACCCTTTATTTACCCAGTAATCAAAGACGTCATGATCGAGGAGGTCATAAAGAAGCGTTTGTCCTTCGTTATCTGTGCTGTGGATATCAATGCCCGCGTTTATGAGGAGTTCCGCACAATCTATGGCGTAGCGCTGCCAGTGAAGACAGGACTGGCCTTTATTATTTTTGTGGTGAACGTTAATACCTGACTTTATCAATAGCCTCACTGCACGTGGGCTTTTTCTGCTAAACAGGGCATTATTACCATAACAATCTGTATGGTTCAGCGCTATGCCTGCTTCAATCATGGTTTTTAAAGCCCCGATACTGTCGCAACCGAAAAGGGCGTTTTCACCGTGTTCATTAAGTGTGTTAATGTCAATGCCTGCAGCAATGCAATTCTGGACGTCTTTTTTAGTTTTGCTGTCAAATAAATTATCTTCTGTATAGTTACTCATGGGCGTTCTCCTTTTTAAGCGGTCGTTTTGTGCCAGGTATTATTGTTGTATTCATATTCTTTTATCTTAACGATCTCGTCATAGATCCGTGAAAAAGAAAACCATGAGATCTCTTTCACTTCGCCTTTTTTGTTTGTGTAAATGATATTGCAGCCACGAAAAGAAAATGACTGATAGAAAGTATCGTGATTCTCCTCTTTAAGAAAACGGGTAAAAGCTTTTATGGTGTCTTTTTTTTCCATGCTATAAGAGAAAAAGGTATGGATAGCAAATATGGTCAGAATGTTTCTTTCCGTCACCATATGTCTGGAAAAATAATTAAGATAAAAAACATGATCTTCAATGCTATTTTTACAGAATATTGAAAAGTGAGGGTTATACAGACGGTAGAGATCTGTATTCTTTTTTGTTTTAGATAGGTAACTTGTCAGGGTTGAATAGTTTTGTTTTTTCATTTTTATTCTCCTTTATTA
>NZ_JANEWM010000135.1:0-1869 GCF_028069825.1 Citrobacter sp. Igbk 14 | reverse complement strand
CAACTAATATTCCAGAACTGCTCTAAAGTTAAGTATTTGCACTATCCCATTCTTACTTCCATTTCTTTTATACATTCCATAATTAATTCTAAGGAAAACAAATGAAACTTTCTAAATGGAAGTTAATGGCTTTGATTATTCCTGCCGCATGGACTTCAATTTCTTACGCTTATGACTGGAATGATGATGTCACCCAAAGAGTTCAGACTCTTATAGGAAATGCCGCTGATAAGTATGTGCAGGGTGATTACGATAGCTATAATTCAGATACTGAAACGGCTATTAATTTGCTATTAACGGTAGAACCTCAACCCCAATCACCAGAACAGATAGATGCAAGAAAGATACAGGCAGCACAACTTGTTGATGAAACGGTAAAGAAAGAAATTATTTCTTTGGAGCAATCTCTCGAGACAAATCAAGCTAAAGCTGACGCTGAATATCAGAAGATGCAAAGCATGAGCAAGGAAGAAAAAGAACAGGCCGCAGCGAAAGCAGCAAAGGAAGCTGCAGATGCCAAAGCAACCGCAAGTGCTTATGCGGCAGCAATGAAGGCAAAGGCAGCTAGTGGAAAAGAAGCAAGCCAAGTAAGTGTGTCTGGTGTAAACGCACCTAAAACACATTAAGTTTGCATACGTAAATCAGACAGGATGCGTTTTCGGCATAAGGTACTGACCATCCCATCCTGTTTCATGCGTCAATTATCCATAATCCGTTTTCGACATAAGGTACTGCGATTAGTGGTTAATTGCGTTTTGGCATGAATACTACTGGCCTCTGCCACCCAACAAACTGCACGCTGGAGGTTCGGTTGTCCCAATAGTTTTCACGTATGCAAAAGTAAGTGTCTTTGAGAACACAAATAAAGCACGATTAATACACGATACATTTCAAAATACAGGCGCATAACAATCCCTCATAACAAAGAAATGTCATGATAATTGCTTTGGAGCCATGAAAGAGCAGGGTAGCTAGTCCTGAACCTTCCATCCCATTTGCTTTAAGCGAAGCAAGCCAACAGCTTGTATCCAGTGCACCGGAAAGCCGTTAACACTCATAATCCATCAGCTTGCTTAAGGCTGACAGACTCTGAATCATTGGGTACAGTTAAAACAATTACTAATGGCATTTCACCATATGGACAAATTTAGCGTCTGGTCCAAGACGTTTGTTACCGATGAAATTATCCATCGCTCTTTGGGAGCATCCACTATGGGAGGTCGGACAGCAACAGCCAAAATTGTATAACAATTGTCAGTATCTAGAATCTTCAAATTGTAAACAAGATTGGCGTGCGTACTGGAATCTCACCAGTGCTACGAAGTTTAACGTTGGGCAGTACAACGAATCTCTGCGCATATCGGCATAGCCGAATATCAGTCTTTAAATGTGAATCCATCACTTTCCCCAAGGTGACGAACTCGACTGACGCATCAGAAGAATTCCAAAATCAACTAATGCCGAAGTGAGCACATAGCCGAAGCAAAGAAGAAGCGTTCCAATTTGCAGTAACCAGAATCACATCCAGCTAATGCAGAGGCTTGCACAAGCTAAAAGACGAAACAGGTTTTGATGATGTCGGTCAGGTGAATGAAGAAATCACATCGAGCACAATCCCTCGAACGTAGTGAGAGCTTAGCCATAGAAGTCCACAATCTGAACCAGAGGGCGCAAGACAATCCAACTGTTATGCGAACTAACTACTGCACCAATCTAGCTACAATTCTCGTTACCTGACGTTAGTGCGCATAATGTACGACTCGTTATGTTGAAAAGGCCGCTGCGAAAATCGAATTCCGCAGCGGCCTCTTTAGCATAACGTCATTGTGCGTACCATTAGTTATCTGCACATCTTGCAAGAAATAGTAA
>NZ_JANEWM010000134.1:0-1933 GCF_028069825.1 Citrobacter sp. Igbk 14 | reverse complement strand
CAGTTAATATGGTATTTTGATTCATTTCTATTCTCCCTACATAGTCAGAGAATAATTTATTGGGCGTCTCAATATTCCAGCCATTACCAAGCGTAAGATTCAAATCAATTAATTCAGTTGTTCTTAATGTTAATTCAATGCGTAATTTATCTTTTGACCAGTCCAGTAAACCAGCTTTAACGAATTCGTCTGCCATCTGGTGCCCTTTTTTGCCAGATGTATGCTCATCATATTTTGAATAAAATTTCAGGCTCCAACGACGGGAGTTTTTCCCTAAGTAAACAGTGCCACCTTTACCACAGGCGCGACCGTGGCGAGTTTTAGCTTTAAATTCTGCGGCATATAACCATGCGCGGACATTTTCTAATGTTGACAATGAATACATGTAATTGATATCGATGCGCGAGATCTTAAATTGCCCTTCCATGACCTGCCGATAGGATGGTAGATCATGAGGAATATGCAGTAATGCCAATATTCTGGCGTAAGCTGTTAACACCAACCCTTGCAAATCGTCGGAACCGATAACAGAGTGACCTTGCAAAAACTTTGATGGATTACCGTCAATGTAGAGATGTGTTGCCCGACCTTCACCATCAGATCCAACAGACCTTACTTTCATTGTGGACTCATGCGAACCGCGAACGGTCAACCGTTTTACTGTTTCCCACTCCACTGCACCGTCAGCATCGACGCTGACGACACTACCAGCCGGTAACGGTCGGTGTGTGCAAGGCAGGATTCCGGTAAACCAGTCGATCATAAGTAGTCACACCCATCAAAATATGTGTCAATAGTCATTTGTGAGCAGATTGAATGGTCACAATGTAATATGCTCAGATCTGACAGTCAATACATTTGCAATGTTTAAATTGTCAGAAATGAGCATCAAATCTAACTATTGAAAAACCACTGTTAAGATGGAGCCAAGTAGATGGGCAACAATGAGCATGAAGTTATGGCGGACAAACAGAGAGCAGAACGTATCAAAAAGGTAATTCTGGAACACTCGACTTATGAAGAACTGGCCGAGAAGACTGGCATTAGCGTGAGTACGCTGGTCAGGATAGCGTCCGGCAAAACTGAACCTAAATTCAGTGACATCATTCAGATAGCTAAAATTACGGGTGCAGACTTAAACACCTTAGCTTATGGCTATGCTCTTGATGTTAAAGAAGAAGCTACCGAGCGGAAGCTAATCACTTCTGCGGATGGATATACTGATGAAGAAACCACTAACGCACATAATTTCATCGTGTGGAACATCAGGACACTGGAAAAACAAGATATTCTGGCACTCGCAAGGCAGGTTTCTGCCTTAAGTTCATACACTTACAGTACTAAAATGTTTATGAAAAAAGCGGTGTCTGGAGAAGAGTAAAAGGATTAACAGTCTCAGGAATGAGACAAACGTGCAGTATTACCTACACTGCACGTTCCAGATTTGAGCGAATTTTGGACAGGAAAAGGATCGAAGGAATGAGCAGTAATAGTGAAACAAATGGCATTGAACTGGTTTTCGTCGGTGTTGCCGTTTTCTTCTTAGTTATCATGGGCTGGCTGATGAAGACATTTGATGTTGAATGGCAAACAGCTTTAGAAACAGCCCCAAGCCTGATTGCCTGGCTTGTTGTTGTCGGCGGCGGGATCTTTTTCGGGATCAAGATGGAAACGGGCCTTGTTCGCTGGGGTACCCCGCTGGCCATTGCCCTTCTGATTCCGGTTTTCAAACCAATTCTTGAGGAAGCTGCCGGAGTTCGTGACATGGGCGGATTGGTTCTCAATAATATGGTTTCGTGGTACGGAACTGGCTGGGGAATGTCTCTAATGTTCTTCGGAATTCTTATCATCGGATACGGACTACTTTATTGGTGGCACAGAAGAAATTCATATTACTGGTAGTTCCTAATAAAAATAGTCAAAAATAAAAAGA
>NZ_JANEWM010000133.1:0-2018 GCF_028069825.1 Citrobacter sp. Igbk 14 | reverse complement strand
TTTAATTACGGCAATGATCTGATGCTCAGTAAAACGGGCTTTACGCATAGCGATCTCCTTTGTTGGCAGATTGATTATGCCGGAGGATCTCTAAATGTGAATGGCACGATTATGCGGGATACTTACACGATCATTTCGGCCGAAGAATGAGAAACTATATACATAATGAATAATATTAGTAGAACTGTGTTTGCAATCTGACCCGCCAGAAAAAGACGCCAGCGAAAACAATGCCATTTCCTGTTGAACACAATCCGTCCATCCCGTTCTTCGAGCCAGTTACGCCACGGCTTGAGATAACCAGCCCGCAACCCATAACGATCACACATTATTACAGCCAAATCCTGCAGCCGATAATTATACAAGCCTGTGAGCCGATAAAGGCTGCGCTGACGAAGCTCACGCTTTGCCAGACGGACCGCATTTTTATTCAAATATGGCTGTGTCAGCATTTGCTCTAGCCGGCGCTTCCTAAGATTAAGTAGTCCACGAAATACGCTTCCAGATTCAGCATTAATTACTCTGTGACGAACTACACCGAGTACAATATAGATACACAGCAATAGCCAGCCGGTCTTAGGGTATTGATTCATCCATTGTATAATTACAGACAACTCAGGCACTCTTATTTTTCCTTTTATGCAATCCAGATAAAACCAGTAAAGATTCAGTAAATTTTAGCGGCTAAAATTGCTCTCCTGGCGTAGATAAAAGAAGCATATCCATTTAACATACTGATTGTTAACTACTTACTAGTCCATTCATCAATCATATTCGCCCAATCTTGTAGCATCTCAGCCCTCTGCTCACGATATTCAGCCTTGTTATAAACAGCTCGTACCCCCTTTTGTTCATGGGCAAGGCACTTCTCAATCCAGTCAGTATTGTACCCGGTCTCATGTAGCAAGGTGCTGGCAGTACGCCGTAAGTCATGGGGACCAAACTTAGGCAACAACTCCCCTTCTTTCTGAGCCAGACGATACGTCAGTGTCAAAACCCGGTTTAAAGTAGCGCTACTCATTGGCGCATCGGAATCGTACCGCGAAGGAAGGATAAAATCAGAGCTACCGGCAAAGGTTTTGAGAGCAATCATAATATCCATTGCCTGTCTGGAAAGAAAAACCAAATGTGGATTACGTCGTTTCATCCTCTCCTTTGGTATCGTCCATAATGCCTCACTAAAATTGATCTCGTTCCAGGTTGCGTTAGTAAGCTCACTTTTACGTACCATCGTTAACAGCAATAGTTTAACCGATGCTCTGATTGATGGCGTCGTTCCTACCCGTTCCATGTACCGATACATCAGACCAATTTCAACTGGCGTCAATGCCCTGTCACGAGGCTCAAATTTCGCTATGCTTGCAGGCCGTACCAGATCAGCGGGATTCTCAACCTTCTGACCGCGCTCAATAGCCCAGCGATAGACTTGCAATACAATCTCTCTGGCGTGCACAGCTGTCGCCGGTGCCCCTCTCTCGACAATGTTATCGGTTAATGCGCGTAAGTCTTCATGTGTAATCTCGGTCAATTTCTGCTGCGCAAATTTTGACTTCAACTCCCTTTGATATACCGAACGCCGCATATCACGCGTCGATTCAGCCATTTGATAACCGCGTAACCATTTCTCAGCCCACGCACCAAAAGTCTCCGCATCTTTGATACGCGCTTTATCTCTGGCTTTTTCCCTCGCAGGCGATCTTCCACTGGCAACCATTTTTTTGGCTTCATTGAGCCGTTCACGAGCTTCTGCAAGCGTGATTCCTCCCACACCATAGCGGCCAAAAGTAACGGTCTCCTGTCTTCCGTTTATTGAATAGTTATAACGAAATGAGATCGTTCCAGCCGGAGTGACCGCAACATACAGACCATCACGGTCATTAACTTTATAGAGTTTCTCCTTCGGCTTAAGGTGACGCAGCCTGGTGTCAGTCAACATGGTTTATTGTTTTCCTTTATCAAAAAATACCATGTTGTAAAAAATTCAGAAAAGTTATTTAACTATCTGTTTTTAATTAAGT
>NZ_JANEWM010000132.1:0-2249 GCF_028069825.1 Citrobacter sp. Igbk 14 | reverse complement strand
CACGATGGTGTTTTACGAAACATCTTCGGGTTGTGAGGTTAAGCGACTAAGCGTACACGGTGGATGCCCTGGCAGTCAGAGGCGATGAAGGACGTGCTAATCTGCGATAAGCGTCGGTAAGGTGATATGAACCGTTATAGCCGGCGATTTCCGAATGGGGAAACCCAGTGTGATTCGTCACACTATCATTACGTGAATACATAGCGTAATGAAGCGAACCGGGGGAACTGAAACATCTAAGTACCCCGAGGAAAAGAAATCAACCGAGATTCCCCCAGTAGCGGCGAGCGAACGGGGAGCAGCCCAGAGTCTGAATCAGCATGTGTGTTAGTGGAAGCGTCTGGAAAGTCGCACGATACAGGGTGAAAGTCCCGTACACAAAAGTGCATGTGTTGTGAACTCGAAGAGTAGGGCGGGACACGTGGTATCCTGTCTGAATATGGGGGGACCATCCTCCAAGGCTAAATACTCCTGACTGACCGATAGTGAACCAGTACCGTGAGGGAAAGGCGAAAAGAACCCCGGCGAGGGGAGTGAAAAAGAACCTGAAACCGTGTACGTACAAGCAGTGGGAGCCTCTTTATGGGGTGACTGCGTACCTTTTGTATAATGGGTCAGCGACTTATATTCTGTAGCAAGGTTAACCGAATAGGGGAGCCGAAGGGAAACCGAGTCTTAACTGGGCGTTAAGTTGCAGGGTATAGACCCGAAACCCGGTGATCTAGCCATGGGCAGGTTGAAGGTTGGGTAACACTAACTGGAGGACCGAACCGACTAATGTTGAAAAATTAGCGGATGACTTGTGGCTGGGGGTGAAAGGCCAATCAAACCGGGAGATAGCTGGTTCTCCCCGAAAGCTATTTAGGTAGCGCCTCGTGAACTCATCTTCGGGGGTAGAGCACTGTTTCGGCTAGGGGGTCATCCCGACTTACCAACCCGATGCAAACTGCGAATACCGAAGAATGTTATCACGGGAGACACACGGCGGGTGCTAACGTCCGTCGTGAAGAGGGAAACAACCCAGACCGCCAGCTAAGGTCCCAAAGTCACAGTTAAGTGGGAAACGATGTGGGAAGGCACAGACAGCCAGGATGTTGGCTTAGAAGCAGCCATCATTTAAAGAAAGCGTAATAGCTCACTGGTCGAGTCGGCCTGCGCGGAAGATGTAACGGGGCTAAACTGTGCACCGAAGCTGCGGCAGCGACACTATGTGTTGTTGGGTAGGGGAGCGTTCTGTAAGCCGTTGAAGGTGTCCTGTGAGGGGTGCTGGAGGTATCAGAAGTGCGAATGCTGACATAAGTAACGATAATGCGGGTGAAAAACCCGCACGCCGGAAGACCAAGGGTTCCTGTCCAACGTTAATCGGGGCAGGGTGAGTCGACCCCTAAGGCGAGGCCGAAAGGCGTAGTCGATGGGAAACAGGTTAATATTCCTGTACTTGGTGTTACTGCGAAGGGGGGACGGAGAAGGCTATGTTAGCCGGGCGACGGTTGTCCCGGTTTAAGCATGTAGGCGGAGAGTTTAGGTAAATCCGGACTCTTACTAACGCTGAGGTGTGATGACGAGGCACTACGGTGCTGAAGTAACAAATGCCCTGCTTCCAGGAAAAGCCTCTAAGCATCAGGTAACACAAAATCGTACCCCAAACCGACACAGGTGGTCAGGTAGAGAATACCAAGGCGCTTGAGAGAACTCGGGTGAAGGAACTAGGCAAAATGGTGCCGTAACTTCGGGAGAAGGCACGCTGATATGTAGGTGAAGTGATTTACTCATGGAGCTGAAATCAGTCGAAGATACCAGCTGGCTGCAACTGTTTATTAAAAACACAGCACTGTGCAAACACGAAAGTGGACGTATACGGTGTGACGCCTGCCCGGTGCCGGAAGGTTAATTGATGGGGTTATCCGTAAGGAGAAGCTCTTGATCGAAGCCCCGGTAAACGGCGGCCGTAACTATAACGGTCCTAAGGTAGCGAAATTCCTTGTCGGGTAAGTTCCGACCTGCACGAATGGCGTAATGATGGCCAGGCTGTCTCCACCCGAGACTCAGTGAAATTGAACTCGCTGTGAAGATGCAGTGTACCCGCGGCAAGACGGAAAGACCCCGTGAACCTTTACTATAGCTTGACACTGAACACTGGTCCTTGATGTGTAGGATAGGTGGGAGGCTTTGAAGTGTGGACGCCAGTCTGCATGGAGCCGACCTTGAAATACCACCCTTTAATGGCTGGTGTTCTAACGTAGACCCGT
>NZ_JANEWM010000131.1:0-2417 GCF_028069825.1 Citrobacter sp. Igbk 14 | reverse complement strand
CCGATCAATACGATATTAATTGAATTATTCTGAATTGCTATAAATTTTGAATTGATTGCAATCGAAAAATGTGAAATCAATACACAAATGACTGCTAAGGCTCACAGTTGATCTAAAACAGCAATTCGGCCAGTTACAAAAAACTTTTCTTTATGCCCCATATCATGCGTCCCGCATATTTATCGCGACTATTTTTTTATACATGTTAACTGATGATTTCGCCATCTGAACATCAGAAAACAAATTCTCATATCTCATACGCCCTTCTTTTCCCAATTTTCTTCGCAGCGACGGATTTGTAATTAATAAAGACAATGCTTCATAAAGTTCATTAGCATTACCGGGAGAAATCAGAATCCCATTAACATTATGTTCAACTACCTCCGGAATTCCTCCGACATCACAACCAATAACAGGTTTTCCGTACATCATAGCTTCGACATAAATAAGACCAAAAGATTCAAATCTGGATGGAGCAACAAATATATCGCACTTAGAATAGTGTTTTCTCAATGCAATTTCATCAACCTTTCCATGAAATTTTATCTTTTCATTTAGTAATATACCAAATTCATTTTCGAACTTCGTTCTATATGTAAAATCACTATCGACAGGGATACTATCATCTCCAACGATATCAAAAGACACATTGGGATAAGCAGCAACTATATCAGGAATGATACTAAGAAGGAGATCTATACCTTTTCTTTTCTCTAATCGACCGACGAAGAGTATATTAATTTCATTATCATTAGAAACCTCTTGCATGTCGCTTTTTTCACGCCAATCCGGCATACCAAGATGCGATACAAACAATCTATTCTCATCTATTTCTAATGAATATGCCTTCTGAACCTCATTAAGAATTCCTTTACTAATGGCAAGTAAGGAATCACTATTCAAGATCATATATCTCTCCATTTCAATTAACGGATTAACGAATGAAGCCATAAGTTCTTTATTAGCGGTAAGATCAGGGCGAGAGGAGAGAGATAATTTAAGAGTAGTCATCAAACTAGTAATTACACGGTAGCGGCCAGATAATAACGGTGCAATGCCAACAACGTTCCATATTGGAGCTTCCACAATGTCGATGCTACGATGAGTTGATATTCTATCTATTTCGTCAAGAAAAGATTTTGATTGATCCCAATGAGACTGCAGGATATTTAAATGCTCAATCTCGCATGGTTTCACATTGGGTTGTACGACTATACGATGAACCCAAACGCCATTTTCGAAATCTACTGTGGAATGTTCATCACCACGAGCAATAACATGAACCTTATGTCCTAATTGCGCGAGCGCAGTAGCCTTATCCTGTGTAAAACGAGCAATTCCACCCAAGAGGTTTGGCGGATAATCTTCGCATAATAATACGATTGTTAATCGTTTTTCATCATCGGCATGGATAGAATAAAATTTCTTAAAAGCACAATCATTACGTTCTAACAAACGGGATGAAATAAGTTTGGGCTTTTGTCTTGACTCTTCTCTTCCTTGTTTCATTGCTAATATTGCATGTTCTTCAAATGAAACTAGTGCTTCTTCAGGTAATTTACCAGAAGAAATACAAGATTCGATATCGCTGCGATGATTTTGAATAAATCTCATATTGTCAGAATCAATAAAATCTTGAGTATGATACAAATAACCATGTCTATTCGAAAAATAGACTTTGGATTTAAGCACTGGATATCTATATACTGCAGCTGATTTAGTACGAATATGAGATGGAGCATATTTATGGTGAACATATGCATTCGCAAGTTGCTTTATAAAATACCCATTATCAATAATTCGTAAACATACATCTGTCTCATCAAGATAGTATATGAATTCTTCATCAAATCCACCTATTTCAACCAGAACATCTCGTCTAAAGGCCGTATTCGTCCCTTGCAAATATGGAAATTCATATGCACGTGGGAAACAATAATTAGGCGATGGTTCTTCCATCTGCCATTTACCATGCCCTAGTCTATCAGCATTTGCATATTGATATTGATACTTATAACCAGTGTGATCGAACACTTTTCCACCTACAGCACCAACTTCGCAGGAATCAAAGGCCTCTACAATTTGTGTTAACCACTCAGGCTCAGGTATGGCATCATCATCAATAAATGCCACGATATCGCCACTAGAATAAGATATTCCTATATTCCGAGATTTTGATAAATTGGCTTCTGCACAGTGACCTATCTTTATCAATTCTCTAAACTTATCAAGTACCTCCTCGGTGTGATCAGTAGAGGGGCCATTAATTACAATGATTTCAAACAATGGATAATCAATGTATTTGAATGATTCAAGAGTCCTTAATAATAAATCTGCACGATTATAGGTATTGATAATAACTGATACTTTTTTCATTCCAAATCCAAACCTTGTCAATAACAATTATATACTTTAAG
>NZ_JANEWM010000130.1:0-2455 GCF_028069825.1 Citrobacter sp. Igbk 14 | reverse complement strand
CTGTTTCGTTTTTCGCTAGAAGATGAGCGTGATAGCCTTTGATTATTGAATTATGTTCATCATCAGCATGCAATGATTTTAAAACCAATCAGCGATCAAATATGCAGAACACTTTTCTGCACATTAATATATTATTAGCCGAGGATTTATGAAACTTAATAAAGTAGTTGGTTATATGGTTATGGCGGGTGTGTGTTCTGCATCGTTAATATCACTTCCTGCGATGGCACAAGAGGTGGCGAAAGAGGCCACGGCACAGACTAAAAGTGCGAATGATGCGTTGTACGGACAACTCCCGTTCACGGATAAAACCGATTTTTCTAATGCTCACAAAGGCTTTATTGCGCCACTGCCACAAGAATTGATTAAGGGGAAACAAGGGAACACCGTCTGGAATCCGCAGCAGTATGCCTTCATTAAAGAGGGCGATAAAGCGCCGGATACGGTGAATCCGAGCCTGTGGCGCCAGTCACAATTGATCAATATCGGCGGTTTGTTTGAAGTCACTGATGGCGTTTATCAGATCCGCAATCTGGATCTTTCGAACATGACCATTATGGAAGGTAAAGAAGGCATTACCGTTATTGATCCGCTGGTTTCGGCAGAAACGGCTAAAGTAGGAATGGATCTCTACTACCAAAATCGGGGCAAAAGACCTGTTGTTGCTGTTATTTATACCCACAGCCATGTTGACCATTACGGCGGTGTGCGTGGTGTTGTCGATGAAGCAGATGTGAAATCCGGCAAAGTAAAAGTATATGCACCGGCTGGCTTTATGAAAGAAGCCGTGTCGGAAAATATTATGGCGGGGAATGCGATGAGTCGCCGCGCCAGCTATATGTATGGCAACCTGCTGAAGCCCGATGCGAAAGGTCAGGTAGGCGCTGGCCTTGGTACGACGACTTCCGCCGGCACAGTAACGTTGATTGAGCCGACTAACTACATCACTCATACCGGACAGAAAGAAGTTATCGATGGTCTGACCTATGACTTTATGATGGCCCCGGGTTCGGAGGCACCGTCAGAAATGCTGTGGTATGTGGAAGAAAAGGGGATGATTGAAGCGGCGGAGGATGTCACTCATACCTTGCACAACACTTATTCACTGCGCGGCGCGAAGATCCGCGATCCGCTGGCATGGTCGAAATATATCAATGACGTCATTACTCGCTGGGGGGGTAAAGCGAACATTATTATTGCTCAGCACCACTGGCCAACCTGGGGGAATGACAATGTGGTGAAGTTAATGAAGAGTCAGCGTGATATGTACCGCTACATTAACGATCAAACTTTGCGCATGGCAAACCAGGGGCTGACCCGCGATGAAATCGCCGCCAATTTCAAATTGCCATCCGGTCTGGCAAAATCATGGGCCAGTCGAGGGTATTACGGTTCAGTGAGTCATGACGTGAAAGCAACATATGTCTTTTACTTAGGCTGGTTTAACGGTAACCCGGCAACCCTCGATGAACTGCCGCCTGTTGATGCAGCGAAAAAGTATGTCGATTACATGGGGGGAGCGGATGCCATTATGCAAAAAGCAAAAGCTGACTATGCTCAGGGGAATTACCGCTGGGTGGCGCAAGTGACTAACAAGATAGTCTTTGCCGATCCGCATAATAAAGACGCGCGCAACCTGGAAGCCGATGCACTTGAACAGATGGGGTACCAGGCAGAGTCCGGCCCGTGGCGCAATTTCTATCTGACCGGTGCACAGGAATTACGTAACGGTGTAGTGAAAGGTGCAACACCCAATACGGCCAGTCCGGATACGGTTAAAGCTATGTCGCCAGAGATGTTCTTTGATTATCTGGCGGTACATATCAATGGTGAAAAAGCGGCAAATGCGAAAGCAGTCTTTAACGTTGATTTGGGGAGCGATGGCGGAAAATATAAGCTGGAACTGGAAAATGGCGTGCTTAACCATAGCGCTAATGCACAGGCCAGCGATGCAGATGCTTCCATTGTTTTGAACCGTGCAACCCTCAACAAAATCATTCTTAAGGAAGAGTCGCTGAAACAGGCGAAAGAGAAGGGCGAAGTGACTATTACCGGCAACCAGGCTAAAGTTGATGAATTCCTCAGCTATTTAGATAACTTTGATTTCTGGTTTAATATCGTAACACCCTGATTTTAGAGATAAATGATAAGACCCGCCATAACAGGCGGGTTTTTTATTCTCTGGGGCTGCGCTTGATTCAAGTCCGTTAGCAATGGGTGTTCAAAGATGCTGTGTGCGCATTTCTACCTTAGAGGACCAAGTGGGTAGAAAGGTCATCATGGTATATGCCATTGATGGCAAGGCCAGGGGGTTCTGTTTGGTACGCATCAATTGAATTCAACTTATGTTGAGAAAAAATCTAGTTCATTGCTTAAGTGATAGTTAACATACTGTATTTAAGAAGTATTTCAGTCATCATAAACTTATTCAATTCATGAACTAACAATGTTGTTC
>NZ_JANEWM010000013.1:0-87481 GCF_028069825.1 Citrobacter sp. Igbk 14 | reverse complement strand
ACTATCAATTGAATAATATTATAGAAGGCAAGCATGCTACTATGGGATTGGTTTAAAAAAAAGTGCGGGGTAAATTTTCTGAGAGGGGAACGTCATGAGCTATAAAATAGTCTTTAGGGTATTAATTGATGGCGAGAATGAATTTTGCGATTGTACATGACGATTGTAACAAAAAATTGCATAATGCCTTGATCGGTTATTTATTTTCTGTATAGGTTAAAGCGACGGAGTTATTATATCTAAATTTATTTTTAATAAAATTTAATGTCAGATGGGTTGTTACGATGGTTTGTCGGCGCAATGAAATAGCGCAGCCATTCCTAATGGGGAGGCTGCGCTTGTTGGTTGCGGCAGGAAAAGGGCCTGTTGCTTCTGGCCCTATAACATGATGTTATTCAAACAAATTATGGTGCAGTTTCTGGACGACCAACTCGGCTTCGGTGCCCGGCACCAGGAAGCACAGGTTATGGCTGGATGCGCCGTAGCAAATCATGCGAATGTTGAATGGCTCCAGTACACCGAACACCTCTTTGCCGACGCCACAGGCTTTTGACAGGTCATTACCAATCAACGCCACTAGCGCCAGACCTTCTTCAACTTCAACCCGACACAGGGCAGACAGTTCCATCAGCAGAGACTGTGTTAACAGTGTATCGCCGGTGGAGGTGGAGCCGGTGGTGTCCAGCGTCAGCGCCACACTGACTTCGGATGTGGTGATCAAATCTACCGAGATATTGTGGCGTGCCAGGATGCCGAACACTTCCGCTAAAAAGCCGCGAGAGTGCAGCATATTCAGGCTATGCAGCGTCAACAGTGTTTGTTTGCGGCGCAGGGCCAGCGCCCGAAACAGCGGCGGATTCGCGGTTTTATTACACACCAGCGTGCCGCCTGCTTTTGGATCTTTGCTGGAGCCAACAAACACCGGGATATCGCTACGTACGGCAGGTAACAGGGTTGCCGGGTGCAGGACTTTCGCACCGAAGGTTGCCATTTCCGCGGCCTCTTCGAAGGCGATCTCATCGATACGCTGCGCTGCGGGAACAACGCGCGGATCGGTGGTGTAAATGCCAGGAACATCGGTCCAGATATCGACGCGCGTAGCGTGCAGCGCTTCGGCCAGCAGGGCGGCTGTATAATCGCTGCCGCCGCGTCCCAGTGTGGTGGTACGGCCTTTGCTTTCGCTACCGATAAAGCCCTGAGTAATGACCAGACCTTCGCTCAACCGCGGGGCAAGCTGGATGGCTGCCAGTTCGGCCAGCGCCGCTACATCTGGCTCAGCACGACCAAAGCGATCGTTGGTGCGCATCACTTTGCGGACATCAAACCATTGGGCCTGAACGTTACGCTCGCGCAGGATCTCAACAAACAGCAGGGTAGACATCAGTTCACCGTGGCTGACCAGTTCATCCGTCAGCGCCGTGGAGGTAGCCAGTGAGGCCGCCTCGGCCAGCGTAGTAATGTTTTCCAGCAGACGCTCAATTTCTTCGCGGATCACGTTCGGATAACGCAGGCGTTCCAGAATATTGAACTGAATTTGACGAATGGCGTCGAGTTTCTCGAAGCGCTCAGTCGGCTCCAGCCCTTCTGCCAGTGCAACCAGCAGATTGGTAATACCTGCTGAAGCGGAAAGCACCACTAAGCGGACGTTAGTATCGGAAAGTACGACATCCGCGCTGCGATTCATGGCGTCAAAATCCGCCACGCTGGTACCACCAAACTTGGAGACAACTACATCAGTCATAACTACCTCGTGTCAGGGAATGAATAGAGCGACCATGGCACATAAGGCAGAACAAAAACCGGTGCAGGCGCAAATGCAAATACCGTATTACATTTCGTCCTTCAATCTGCCTCTTCGTTGGCTGCACCTGCTCACCACAGTCACTTACTTCAGTAAGCTTCTGTGGATTCTCAGGTTTGCCGCCTTGACGCAAATCGAATGACTTTATGTATATAAATAAAAGGCATGGCCTGTGCTGTCAACGCTGGGATTATGCGGATTTTTCATGCTGCAACTGCGTTGAGTAACGGTACTAATAACAACGCTGAAAACCGCTATACTTTTTAGCCACGTTTGGCGGATGCCCTGGCAATGGCATTAAAACAATCACACTTTTCTGTGACTGGCGTTACAATCGATCTCAGTCACAATTCTCAAAATCAGAAGAGTATTGCTAATGAAAAACATCAATCCAACGCAGACCTCAGCCTGGCAGGCACTACAAAAACACTTTGAAGAGATGAAAGACGTTACTATCGCGGACCTGTTCGCGAAAGATAGCGATCGTTTCACTAAGTTTTCCGCGACGTTTGACGATTTGATGCTGGTGGATTTCTCCAAAAACCGTATCACGGAAGAGACGCTGGCTAAACTGCAGGATTTGGCGAAAGAGACCGATCTGGCGGGTGCCATCAAGTCCATGTTCTCCGGTGAGAAAATCAACCGCACCGAAGACCGCGCCGTGCTGCACGTGGCGCTGCGCAACCGTAGCAATACGCCGATCATCGTTGATGGCAAAGATGTGATGCCGGAAGTGAATGCGGTGCTGGAGAAAATGAAATCCTTCTCTGAAGCGATTATCTCCGGAAGCTGGAAAGGCTACACCGGCAAAGCGATCACGGATGTGGTGAACATCGGTATCGGCGGCTCCGACCTCGGCCCGTTCATGGTGACCGAAGCGCTGCGTCCATATAAAAATCACCTGAATATGCACTTTGTGTCTAACGTCGATGGTACGCACATTGCTGAAGTGCTGAAGAAAGTGAACCCGGAAACCACGCTGTTCCTGGTCGCGTCTAAAACCTTCACCACCCAGGAAACCATGACCAACGCCCACAGCGCGCGCGACTGGTTCCTGGCGACCGCTGGTGACAATAAACACGTTGCGAAACACTTTGCTGCGCTGTCCACCAACGGTAAAGCGGTTGGCGAGTTTGGTATTGATACTGCCAACATGTTTGAGTTCTGGGACTGGGTTGGCGGTCGTTACTCTCTGTGGTCTGCCATTGGCCTGTCCATCATTCTGTCCGTGGGCTTCGACAACTTCGTTGAGTTGCTGTCCGGTGCACATGCGATGGACAAACACTTCTCCACCACCCCGGCGGAGAAAAACCTGCCGGTACTGCTGGCGCTGATCGGTATCTGGTACAACAACTTCTTCGGTGCAGAAACCGAAGCAATCCTGCCGTACGACCAGTATATGCACCGCTTCGCGGCCTACTTCCAGCAGGGCAACATGGAATCCAACGGTAAATACGTTGACCGTAACGGTAACGCCGTGGACTACCAGACTGGCCCAATCATCTGGGGTGAGCCGGGTACTAACGGCCAGCATGCGTTCTACCAGCTGATTCACCAGGGTACCAAAATGGTTCCTTGTGACTTTATCGCGCCGGCGATCACCCATAACCCGCTGTCTGATCACCATCCGAAACTGTTGTCTAACTTCTTCGCTCAGACCGAAGCGCTGGCATTTGGTAAATCTCGTGAAGTGGTTGAGCAGGAATATCGCGATCAGGGTAAAGATCCGGCCCAGCTCGAACACGTTGTGCCGTTCAAAGTGTTTGAAGGCAACCGTCCGACGAACTCTATTCTGCTGCGTGAAATCACGCCGTTCAGCCTGGGTGCGCTAATTGCACTGTATGAACATAAAATCTTTACTCAGGGCGCCATCCTGAACATCTTCACTTTCGACCAGTGGGGCGTGGAGCTGGGCAAACAGCTGGCAAACCGCATTCTGCCGGAACTGAATGATGATAAAGAAATCACCAGCCATGATTGCTCGACCAACGGTTTGATTAACCGTTATAAGTCCTGGCGTGCCTGATGGCGCTGCGCTAATCAGGCCTACAGGCGCACACTTGTAGGCCGGATAAGGCGTTTCGCCGCCATCCGGCATTAATGAAATAAAAAAGCCGATATTAATATCGGCTTTTTTATAAGATTACTCCAGGATATCTACACCTTTTCTTCATTTCTTAATTGAGCTTAATCCTAAAATAATTCATTCAACGTTATCCTGTTTCTGATATTTTCAGATTTTCCGGGTATTGTGTTTTTTATTTATATATTTTAACTGATTGATTAATTTAACTTTGTTATAAGTGGTTAATAATTTCATTTCTTGCCATCTAATTATCCTAAATATCCGGCCGGTCTAATTTGCATACTTTGGTTGTGTATACTCGATCTCGCCCGAAATTCTTTTGGGTAAATCTCCATTCATGCAATGAAGGGAATTTGTGATGAAAAAAGTTCTGTATGGCCTGTGGGCTATATCTGCGCTTGCGGCGACCTCTGTTTATGCCGCCCCCGTTCAGGTGGGGGAGGCCGCAGGGTCGGCAGCGGCGTCGGTTTCGGCAGGAAGTTCCTCCGCAACCAGCGTGAGCACCGTAAGTTCTGCTGTGGGGGTCGCCCTGGCGGCAACCGGTGGTGGCGATGGTTCTAATACCGGAACAACCACTACTACAACCACCAGTACCCAGTAGTACCGGTACGTTTAACCATAACCACACTTCGGTGTGGTTATTTTGGATTGCCATAAGCCTGTGGGATTTGTAGGCCGGGGTAAACATAGCATCACCCGGCAATAATGCGGAGAAGCGTCGTGAAGCGACCAGCGCTGATATTGGTTTGCCTGTTATTACAAGCGTGTTCAGCTACCACCGAAGGGCTGGGTCATTCGCTGTGGGAGAGTGTGTTTGGGTCACCTGGCGTTCTGATGACGGATGATGATATCCACAATATGCCCTACGCCAGCCAGTATATGCAGCTCAACGGTGGTCCCCGGCTGTTTGTCGTGCTCGCTTTTACCGAAAACGGGCAGCAGAAATGGGTGACTCAGGATCGGGCCATTCTCGTAACGCAGCATGGGCGACTGGTGAAAACGCAACTCGGTGGCGACAACCTGATCGAGGTGAATAATCTGGCGGCGGATCCACTGATCAAGCCCAATCAGATAGTCGATGGCGCAACGTGGACCCGAACGATGGGCTGGACTGAGCATCAACAGGTCCGTTACGCCACTGCCCACTCGATTTTCAAATGGGATGGCCCTGATAGCATCAGCGTGGGCAGCGAAGAGACCGCGGTTCGGGTGCTGGACGAAGAGGTGACGACCGATCAGGCGCACTGGCATAACCGCTACTGGATCGACAATGAAGGGCAAATCCGTCAGTCAGAGCAGTATCTGGGTGCACATTTCTTCCTGGTGAAAACCACGCTGATTAAGGCGGCAAAACCATGATGAAACGGACAATTACCGCGTTGCTCGTCAGTCTGAGTATGTCATCTGTTTTTGCCGCAGGTGACGTAAAAGTGATGATCGCAGGCCACTCAGAACCGCAGATGTTGACCGGTGCTGAACATCTGATCGACCTGGTGGGACAGCCACGATTAAGCAACAGCTGGTGGCCGGCAGCGATTCTCGGTGAAGCGCAAGCCACTATCTCGGCACAACGCCAGCAGCAGGCATTACTGGCGCGCCTGGCAGTGCTGAGTGCAGAGGAAAGTGGTGAGGATGCTGCAGCGATTAACGCGCTACGCCAGCAGATTCAGGCAGTGAAGATAACCGGCAGACAGAAGATTAACCTCGACCCGGATGTTGTGCGCGTCAGCGAACGAGGCAACCCGCCGTTGCAGGGTAATTACTCGCTGTGGGTTGGTCCACAGCCAACGGAGATAACGCTATTTGGCTTACTAAGTCGTCCGGGTAAACAACCGTTTATGCCCGGCCGTGATGTGGCCAGTTATCTCGCTGAACAACATCGGCTCAGCGGTGCAGATCGCAGCTATGCGTGGGTGGTCTATCCCGACGGACATATGCAGAAAGCGCCAGTGGCTTACTGGAACAAACGCCACGTTGAGCCGATGCCCGGCAGCATCATTTTTGTCGGACTTTCCGAAGCCGTCTGGAGCAACGTTCCGGATGAAATCAATGCCGATGTTCTTCGCACCCTGACTCAGCGGATCCCTGAATAATGAGAAAAACTTATCTGCTCAGCCTGTTGGCGCTGGGCGTGAGCGTTGCCTGCCACGGTGAAACCTGGCCTGCACCCGTTGGACCATCACAGTCCGATTTTGGCGGCGTGGGGCTGCTGCAAACCCCGACTGCGCGGATGGCCCGTGAAGGTGAAATGAGCCTCAACTACCGCGATAACGATCAATACCGTTACTACTCAGGGTCGGTGCAGCTTTTCCCCTGGCTGGAAACCACGCTGCGCTATACCGATGTTCGCACCAAAAAGTACAGCAGTGTAGAGTCGTTTTCTGGCGATCAGACATACAAGGATAAGGCGTTTGACCTCAAACTGCGGTTGTGGGAAGAGAGCTACTGGATGCCGCAGGTCGCGGTTGGTGCACGGGATATTGGTGGAACCGGTCTGTTTGATGCGGAGTACATTGTGGCGAGTAAAGCCTGGGGACCGTTTGATTTCTCACTGGGTCTTGGCTGGGGCTACCTGGGGACCAGCGGCAACGTCAGCAACCCGCTGTGTTCCTACAGCGATAAATTCTGTTATCGCGACAATAGCTACAAACAGGCGGGTTCTATCGATGGTAGTCAGATGTTCCATGGTCCGGCATCGTTGTTTGGCGGTGTGGAATATCAAACCCCCTGGCAGCCGCTGCGTTTGAAGCTGGAGTATGAAGGCAATAATTATCAGCAGGATTTTGCGGGTAAGCTGGATCAGAAGAGCAAGTTTAACGTCGGCGCTATTTATCGCGTCACCGATTGGGCCGACGTTAACCTCAGCTACGAACGTGGCAACACTGTTATGTTTGGCTTCACGCTGCGTACCAACTTTAACGATCTGCGGCCCGCGTATAATGACAATGCCCGCCCGAAATATCAGCCCCAGCCCCAGGATGCCATCCTGCAACATTCTGTGGTGGCGAATCAGCTAACGTTGCTGAAATATAACGCTGGGCTGGCAGACCCTAAAATTCAGGTGCAGGGCGATACGCTATACGTCACCGGTGAACAGGTGAAATACCGTGATTCGCGTGAAGGGATCGAACGCGCCAACCGGATCGTGATGAACGATCTCCCTGACGGGATCCGCACGATCCGCATTACGGAAAATCGCCTGAACTTACCGCAGGTGACGACCGAAACGGAGGTTTCCAGCCTCAAGCGCCATCTGGAAGGCGAGCCGCTGGGTCATGAAACCCAACTGGCGCAAAAACGCGTTGAGCCCGTGGTGCCGAATACTACCGAGCAGGGCTGGTATATCGACAAATCACGTTTCGATTTTCACATCGATCCGGTACTTAACCAGTCGGTGGGTGGGCCGGAAAACTTCTATATGTATCAACTGGGCGTGATGGGAACGGCGGATCTGTGGGTCACGGATCACCTGCTGACCACCGGTAGCCTGTTTGCCAACCTCGCCAATAACTACGACAAGTTTAACTACACTAACCCACCGCAGGATTCGCATTTACCGCGGGTGCGTACCCATGTGCGTGAGTATGTACAGAACGACGTCTACGTGAATAACCTGCAGGCCAATTACTTCCAGTCTCTCGGTAATGGATTCTATGGACAGGTTTACGGCGGTTATCTGGAAACCATGTACGGCGGGGCGGGCGCGGAAGTATTGTATCGTCCGCTGGACAGCAACTGGGCGTTTGGCATTGACGCC
Organism: Citrobacter sp. Igbk 14; assembly: GCF_028069825.1. Classification (NCBI taxonomy): domain Bacteria; kingdom Pseudomonadati; phylum Pseudomonadota; class Gammaproteobacteria; order Enterobacterales; family Enterobacteriaceae; genus Citrobacter; species Citrobacter sp. Igbk 14. Next base: position 79,837 of record NZ_JANEWM010000013.1, on the reverse strand, counting down.
AACTACGTGAAACAGCGTGACTGGCGTAGCGCACAGGACATGATGAAGTTCACCGACTACAGCGTGAAGACCGGGCATTTGACGGCGTACTGGAATCCTTCGTTTGCTCAGGATGTTCTGGTGAAAGCCAGCGTGGGGCAGTATCTGGCGGGTGATAAAGGCGGCACGCTGGAAATTGCGAAACGCTTCGATAGCGGCGTGATAGTTGGCGGCTATGCGACTATCACGAATGCATCGCCGGACGAGTACGGAGAGGGGGATTTCACCAAAGGGGTGTACGTTTCCGTGCCGCTGGATCTTTTCTCCTCTGGTCCAACCCGCAGCCGTGCAGCGATAGGCTGGACACCGTTAACGCGTGATGGTGGTCAGCAGCTTGGGCGTAAGTTTGGTTTGTACGATATGACCAGTGACAGGAGTGAGAACTTCCGTTGATGTGAATGTTGATCGCCCGGTGGCGCTACGCTTACCGGGCCTACGGCAGGCCGAATAAGGCAAAGCCGCCATCCGGCAAGAACCGTTGTGCGAACAAAATCTAAACAAAAAATGTAGATCTCTGTCACATTTTTGCGTTATACAGGAACCTCGCCACTGAGTAAGAGGTGCTGTTATGACGTCGCTATCTCGTCCGCGCGTGGAGTTTATCTCCACCATCTTGCAGACCGTGCTGAATCTGGGGCTGCTGAGTCTGGGCCTGATCCTGGTCGTATTCCTCGGGAAAGAAACGCTGCATCTGGCAGATGTGTTGTTCGCGCCGGAACAAACCAGCAAATATGAGCTGGTGGAAGGACTGGTGGTTTACTTTCTGTACTTTGAATTTATCGCGCTGATTGTGAAGTATTTTCAGTCAGGGTTTCACTTTCCGCTGCGCTACTTTGTCTATATCGGGATCACTGCGATTGTGCGGTTGATCATTGTCGATCATAAAGCACCCATGGATGTGCTGATCTATTCTGCGGCGATCCTGCTGCTGGTGATCACCCTGTGGCTGTGCAACTCGAAGCGGTTGAAGCGAGAGTAAAAAACAACACGCCGTTGGGGCGGCGTGTTGCAGGTCAGTCTTATTGTGCAGAGACGGGTTTGGCTTTCTCTGCTGCGGGTTCCCACAGCTCTTCAAGTTCTTCCAGTGTTTTACCTTTGGTTTCCGGTACGAACTTCCACATGAACAGCGCCGCCAGAATGCCCATACAACCGTAAATCCAGTAGGAGAAACCGTTGTGGAAATGGGAAACCAGCCAGGAGTTTTTGTCCATCATCGGGAAGGTCCAGGAGACGAAGTAGTTCGCCAGCCACTGGGCTGCGACCGCAATGGCGAGTGCTTTACCGCGAATCGCATTGGGGAAGATTTCTGCCAGCAACACCCAACACACCGGTCCCCAGGACATAGCGAATGCTGCGACATAAAACAGCATCGACAGCAGCGCCACCAGGCCGGAAGCCTGTGTATAAAATGCAGTGCCGAGGCTGAACATCCCAATTGCCATGCCGAGTGCGCCAATGATCTGCAGCGGTTTACGACCAAACTTGTCCACCGTCATGATAGCCAGCACGGTGAAGCTGAGGTTGATTACACCGACAATAATGGTCTGCAATAGCGCCACATCGGTGCTGGCCCCAAGCGTTTTGAAGACTTCCGGTGCGTAGTACAGCACGACATTGATGCCGACAAACTGCTGGAAGATGGATAACATCACGCCGATGACGATCACGCCTGCACCAAACATCAACAGACGACCACCGGTTTTGCGTCCATGCTCAAGTGACTGATTAATCTCCTGCATTGCCTGAGTGGCGAGTGTGCTACCCATAATTTTGCGCAGAATACCTTCTGCCTGCTCATGTCTGCCGCGCGCCATCAGCCAACGTGGGCTTTCTGGTACAGTATACAGCAGCAGTAAAAACAGCAGGGCGGGGATACTTTCGGAGGCAAACATATATCGCCAGCCATCGGTATTCAGCCAGTTGGCATCACCAGAACGGGCAATAAAATAGTTAACGCAGTACACCAGTAACTGGCCAAAAATAATCGCGAATTGGTTAAAGGAAACCAGTTTTCCACGAATATGTGCCGGAGCCAGCTCAGCAATATACATAGGTGAAAGCATGGAAGCTAAACCTACGCCAATACCACCGATGATGCGATAAATAACGAATTCGGGGACATACCCTGCTAAATAAACAGGTACAGCATTATCGGGGTTAATGGTGGTAAAACCTAATTCTGGCCATGCGGAACCGATGCCGGAAATAAAAAATAACAGCGCAGCGATTTTCAGCGAATCCCGGCGACCAAAGCGGTTACTGCAATACCCGCCAAGCGCGCCGCCGATGATGCAGCCAATCAGTGCACTGGCAACACAGAAACCTAACAGCGAGTTAGCGGCGGATTCACCGAGGTTTTGTGGGGCAACAAAAACAGTATTTAAGGACTCTACCGTACCGGATATGACCGCAGTGTCATAACCAAATAATAGACCTCCTAATGTAGCAACTAGCGTAATCGAAAATATATAGCTGGAATTATATTGGGTATTCATTCAGACCTGCCTTAGACGATACAGCTCTTTTTATCAGTATTGGAGATGGTGGATTTAACAGGCAGGGAAGACAATTATCATTTTTTACATTGCAATTACGTTTTGTCTTTTCTGTGATCTTAGCTCTGTTTAATATGTTGCCAGTCAGGTGGGGAATTTAATTGCAGTGATGGAGAGCACGAAAGGAAATAATCATAACGGCAATGCAAAATAACATAAAAAAAGGGCGCTCCGTAGAGCGCCGAATAACAGTCACAGGTTGGGATAACATAAGTTGAGGGTTGCAGTGGCATTGCCCGTTGCCGGGCGGGGTAACACAACTACTTTGATGAAACTTAACCTTTCACACCACCCGCGGTCAGGCCGTTGACCAGCCAGCGCTGTGCCAACAGGAATACCAGCGTGATCGGAATGGCGGAAAGTACAGCTGCGGCGGCAAAGTCGCCCCACAAATAGTTCTGTGGATTGAGGTACTGCTGCATACCTACCGCAAGGGTGTAGCTGTTCACATCACGCAGCAGCAGTGATGCGACCGGGACTTCAGTAATGGCGGCAATGAATGACAGAATAAACACGACCGCCAGAATCGGTACCGAGAGCGGCAACAGCACCAGGCGGAAAGCCTGCCACGGCGTTGCGCCATCCAGCGCGGCCGCTTCTTCCAGCGAACCATCAATGGTTTCGAAATAGCCTTTAATCGTCCACACATGCAGTGCGATGCCGCCAAGATAAGCGAAGATCACACCACCATGGGTGTTGAGACCGATAAACGGAATGTACTGGCCCAAGCGATCAAACAAGGCATACAGCGCGACCAGGGACAGCACCGCCGGGAACATCTGGAAAATCAGCATCCCTTTCAGCAGCGTTGCTTTGCCCGGGAAACGCATGCGGGCAAAGGCATAAGCACAAGTGGTGGAGAGCGTCACAATACCGATCGCGGTAATGGTGGCTACTTTTACTGAGTTCCACAGCCATAACAGCACCGGGAACGGCGGCGGGGTCACGCGGCCATCCGCGTGCTCTACGCTAAAGCCCAGCGCCAGTTTCCAGTGCTCCCAGGAGATGTTTTCCGGGATCAGACTGCCAGTGGCAAAGTTACCTTCGCGCAGCGAGATAGCGATAACCATCAGCAGCGGGAACATGATCGCCGCGATAAAAATCAGCAGCAGCAGGTGCGTTGTTAAGAGACGCAGTTTCTGAGATTTGGGTTGTACCATAGCCATGTTCGTTGTCTCCCTTAATCAAACTTCATACGCGTGGCTTTCAGGTTCACGATCGCCAGTGCGCCTACCAGCAGGAAGATCAGTGTGGCAATCGCGGCCGCCAGACCGAAATCCTGACCACCGCCACCTTCAAAGGCGATACGGTAGGTGTAGCTCACGAGCAGGTCGGTATAACCGGCTGGCGTGGTGGTGCCAAGTCGATCCGGGCCACCATTGGTCAACAGCTGAATCAGCACGAAGTTGTTAAAGTTAAAGGCAAAGCTAGCAATCATCAGCGGCGTTAGCGGCTTAATCAGCAGCGGAAGCGTAATCTTAAAGAAGTTCTGGAACGGGCCTGCGCCATCCATTGCTGATGCTTCATACAGGTCATCAGGAATCGCCTTCAGCAGCCCCATGCACAGGATCATCATGTACGGATAGCCGAGCCAGGTGTTGACGATGATAATCATCGAGCGCGCGGTGGTTGGGTCGCTGAACCAGGCCGGTTTGATGCCAAATAGCGCGCTCAGCATCATGTTAATTTCACCAAAGCTCTGGTTGAACAGCCCTTTGAAAATCAGAATCGAGATAAACGATGGCACGGCATACGGCAGAATCAGCAGGACACGGTAAATCGCTTTACCCTTCAGGGATTCCCACTGCACCAGACAGGCCAGCACCATCCCTACCGCAACGGTGAGGATTACCGTCAGGACTGAGAACACCACCGTCCAGACGAAGATTGCGAAGAACGGCTTCTGGATGCCTTCATCGGTAAATACGCGGGTGAAGTTGTCCCACCCAATAGCGACGGTATAGCCTGGACTGAGTTTTTCTGTACCCCAACTCCCGTCAGCGTTAATTGCCTGATAGTAACCAACATCGTTGTTGGCCCGGTATTTTACGCCGCTCTGGTTATTGGTGAGCGTACCGTCATCAGCGAGCGTATAGAGCGGCTGCGTGCCGGAGAACTGACGCAGCGAACTCATGATAACTTTGCTGTCATCCGGCAGAATGGCCGTTAACTGCGTCAGCGCCTGACGATTTTGGGTGATAATACGCAGCGTCGCGCGTTCGCCAGTTGGCAGTGCATCAGCGTCCTTCAGTTGCAGTTTCTGCTCGCCGCCAAATTTAAAGGCATCGGAAACGTAATTTTTTCCTGTTTCACCGTCGGTAAGGGCCAGTTGCCACTCATCACCCGCCGGGTACAAGCCGAAATTATAGGTTTTGCCTGCCTGATATGAACGTTCCATCAGGACTTGTTGAGCGCGTTCAAAGGTCAGCTGGTTAGTGCTGCTGTAGTTGGTAAAGGCAATGGCAATGGTGCAAACCAACGGAAACAGAACAAACAGCCCCATCCCCGCGACACCAGGATAAACATAGCGCCAGGCATAGGCTTTACGGTTAGCGAAAATATACAGGCCAGCAGAGCTTAAAATCAGCGTCATGATGGCAAACAGGTACTCCCCCTGAGCGTACATCAAAACAACAAGGTAACCGACCAGTAGCCCAAGCAGACCCATCACTGACCATTTCAGCGTGTCGCTTTGCCACCAGTGCTTCTTTTTAATGACATCCATGGGGATCTTCCTCTACAACATTGAACATCTGTCGGCAAAAGTGCCTGATGGCGCTGCGCTTATCCGGCCTACGGTGAGTTGTAGGCCGGATAAGGCATTTATGCCGCCATCCGGCACGTGTGCTACAGCACTACTTGGTGATACGACCCTGTGCGTCTTTCAGTGCAGCATCAACAGTCTGACGACCGCTGGCTGCGTTGATCACTGCGGTACGAACGGCGTACCAGAACGCTGACATCTGCGGGATGTTCGGCATGATTTCGCCTTTCTGGGCGTTATCCATGGTGGCAGCGATGCGTGGATCTTTTGCTAATTGATCCTGGAAGGATTTCAGCGCAACGGCACCCAGCGGTTTGTCCTTGTTCACTTCATCCAGACCCTGATCGGTCAGCAGGTAGTTTTCGAGGAACTCTTTTGCCAGTTCTTTGTTCGGGCTGGCGGCGTTAATACCGGCGCTCAGTACCCCAACAAACGGTTTAGACGCTTTGCCTTTGAAGGTTGGCAGCAGCGTTACGCCGTAGTTGATTTTGCTCTTGTCGATGTTCGACCATGCCCACGGGCCGTTAATGGTCATCGCGGTATCGCCTTTGTTAAAGGCCGCTTCAGCGATGGAGTAGTCGGTATCCGCGTTCATGTGTTTGTTCTTGATGAGATCAACCAGGAAGGTCAGACCGGCTTTCGCGCCAGCGTTATCCACGCCGACGTCTTTCACATCGTACTTACCGTTTTCAAACTTGAATGCGTAACCACCGTCGGCAGCAATCAGCGGCCAGGTGAAGTACGGTTCTTGCAGGTTGAACATCAGTGCAGATTTACCTTTCGCCTTCAGCTCTTTATCCAGCGCAGGGATCTCTTCCCAGGTTTTTGGCGGGTTCGGAACGAGGTCTTTGTTATAAATCAGTGACAGTGCTTCAACCGCGATTGGGTAGGCAATCAGCTTGCCGTTATAGCGTACGGCATCCCAGGTGAACGGATAGAGTTTGTCCTGGAACGCTTTGTCCGGGGTGATTTCGGCCAGCAGGCCAGACTGTGCGTAACCACCAAAACGGTCATGCGCCCAGAAGATAATGTCCGGGCCATCACCGGTCGCGGCAACCTGCGGGAATTTTTCTTCCAGCTTGTCAGGGTGCTCAATGGTGACTTTGATACCCGTGTCTTTCTCGAATTTTTTGCCCACTTCAGCGAGGCCGTTGTAGCCTTTATCGCCGTTAATCCAGATAACCAGCTTACCTTCTTCAATCTTGGCGAGAGCCGAGGCGGAGAACATCATCGTCGTCAATGCGGACAATGCGAGGATGCGTGCGCCAGTTTTGATTTTCATAGTTCCCATCCTGTTTGGTGATTTTGCAGAGGTGGCTTAACGGTTACTAGTTTCTTTATACGACAACCTCTTTCCATCCTCCTTACCCCTACGCCCCACCCGTTCTTTATGTGATCTGTGTTACATAAATGTGAGTAATGCGTACTGGCGCACATAAAAACCCACTGATTTTTGCAAGCAACATCACGAAATTCCTCTGAGGCAGGTAGCCTGGGTCTCAGACGCTGCTCTCTCATCCTCCCGCCTCCTCCCCCATAAAAAAGCTGGGGGGTGGAGGATTCACGCCGTTAAGGGATAACGCATAGTCAATCCATCAATGAATGTTGCTGTCGATGACAGGTTGTAACGAAGGGAGAAGGGCATGGCGAGCGTACAGCTGCGAAATGTAACGAAAGCCTGGGGTGACGTGGTGGTATCGAAAGATATCAATCTCGACATTCACGAAGGGGAATTCGTGGTGTTTGTCGGACCGTCAGGCTGTGGTAAGTCAACCTTGCTGCGTATGATCGCCGGACTTGAGACCATTACCAGTGGTGATTTGTTTATCGGGGAGACCCGGATGAACGACATTCCGCCCGCCGAACGTGGTGTGGGGATGGTCTTCCAGTCCTATGCGCTGTATCCCCATTTGTCCGTCGCTGAAAACATGTCATTCGGCCTCAAACTCGCTGGTGCGAAAAAAGAGGTGATGAACCAGCGTGTTAATCAGGTTGCGGAGGTGCTGCAACTGGCCCATCTGCTGGAGCGCAAACCCAAAGCGCTCTCCGGTGGGCAACGTCAGCGTGTGGCAATTGGCCGTACGTTGGTTGCAGAGCCGCGTGTCTTTCTGTTGGACGAACCGCTGTCAAACCTCGATGCCGCACTGCGCGTCCAGATGCGCATTGAAATCTCCCGCCTGCATAAGCGTCTTGGCCGCACGATGATTTACGTCACCCACGATCAGGTCGAAGCGATGACCCTGGCCGACAAAATTGTGGTGCTGGATGCCGGCCGCGTCGCGCAGGTTGGTAAACCCCTCGAGCTGTACCACTACCCGGCTGACCGCTTTGTTGCCGGGTTTATTGGTTCGCCAAAGATGAACTTCCTGCCGGTGAAAGTGACAGCAACGGCGATCGATCAAGTTCAGGTTGAGCTGCCTAACCGCCAGCAAATATGGCTACCAGTGGAAAGCCGCGCGGTGCAGGTCGGCGCCAATATGTCTTTAGGTATCCGCCCGGAACATCTGCTGCCCAGCGATATTGCTGATGTCACCCTCGAAGGTGAAGTACAGGTAGTCGAGCAGCTTGGTCACGAAACTCAAATCCATATCCAGATCCCCGCCATCCGTCAGAACCTGGTTTACCGCCAGAACGACGTGGTGTTGGTAGAAGAGGGTGCCACATTCGCTATCGGCCTGCCGCCAGAGCGTTGCCATCTGTTCCGTGAGGATGGCACTGCATGTCGTCGGTTGCATCAGGAGCCGGGCGTTTAAGGTCCCCATAAAAAAACGAAACGCAAAACCATTCGTAGTTGCAGAAGGTGGCAGCGTTTAAAGAAAAGCAATGATCTCAGGAGATAGAACGATGATTACTCTGCGCAAACTCCCTCTGGCGGTTGCTGTGGCAGCAGGCATTATGTCTGTTCAGGCAATGGCTGTAGATTTCCATGGTTATGCTCGTTCCGGTATCGGCTGGACGGGTAGCGGCGGTGAACAACAATGTTTCCAGGCGACCGGTGCCCAAAGTAAATACCGTCTCGGTAACGAATGTGAAACCTATGCCGAAATTAAGCTTGGCCAGGAAGTGTGGAAAGAGGGCGATAAGAGCTTCTACTTCGACACTAACGTTGCCTACTCTGTATCTCAGCAGAATGACTGGGAAGCGACCGATCCTGCTTTCCGTGAAGCCAACGTGCAGGGTAAAAACCTGATTGAATGGTTGCCGGGTTCCACCATCTGGGCCGGTAAGCGCTTCTATCAGCGTCATGACGTCCATATGATTGACTTCTACTACTGGGATATCTCTGGTCCTGGTGCCGGTATTGAAAACATCGATCTGGGCTTTGGTAAGCTGTCTCTGGCCGCAACCCGTTCTCAGGAAGCGGGCGGTTCTTACATTTTCACCAGCAACAATACCTATCACGACTTTAAAGATACTGCTAACGACGTATTCGACGTCCGTTTAGCACAAATGGAAATTAACCCGGACGGCATGCTGGAACTGGGTGTTGACTATGGTCGTGCAAATAAAACTGACGGCTACAGCTATGCTGATGGCGCAACGAAAGATGGTTGGATGTTCACTGCTGAACATACCCAGAGCATGCTGAAGGGCTATAACAAGTTTGTAGTCCAGTACGCAACCGACGCGATGACGACCCAAGGTAAAGGTATTCCGCAGGGGTCTTATACCGGTAATGACTACAACAAAGACACCGAAATCGGTGTAGTCAACGGTAATATCAATAACAATGGCAGTTTGGTACGTATTCTCGACCACGGTGCTATTTCTCTCGGCGAGCGTTGGGACCTGATGTACGTCGGTATGTATCAGGATATCGACCGTGATGATAATAACGGTACAACCTGGTACACCGTGGGTGTACGTCCGATGTTCAAATGGACGCCGATCATGAGCACCCTGATGGAAATCGGTTACGACAACGTTAAGTCTCAGAAAACTGATGACACCAACAATCAGTACAAAATCACCCTGGCGCAACAGTGGCAGGCAGGCGACAGCATCTGGTCTCGTCCGGCAATCCGTGTCTTCGCAACCTATGCGAAATGGGATGAAAAATGGGGTTATGACAACGGTATCGCTTACAAAGATACCAGTGCGAAAACCTACAGCCGTGGCGACAATGATGAGTGGTCCTTCGGTGCCCAGATGGAAATCTGGTGGTAATCCAGCATTAACCTGACGTAATGACCTAAAGAGGGGCGTAAGCCCCTCTTACTTACGGTTTAGCGCGCTATTGCCTGGCCACCGCTGAACCCATGCTATCTGAGGTGATAACAATGAAAATGAAGAAAAGTCTCGTTGCCCTTTGTTTATCGGCAGGGTTATTTGCCAGCGTTCCTGGAATCAGCCTGGCCGATGTGAATATCGTTCCGCAGGACACCGCCGCTGCACCGTCGATTCCGACGGCTGCATTGCAACAGCTGACCTGGACGCCAGTCGACCAATCGAAAACCCAGTCAACCCCGTTGGCAACAGCGGGACAGCGTCTGGACATTGCCGGTATTAGCGGCCCGGTTGCCGCCTATAGCGTACCGGCCAACATTGGTGAACTGACCCTGACGCTGAGCAGTGAAGTTAACAAACAAACCAGTGTATTTGCGCCAAACGTCTTAATTCTTGATCAGAACATGACGCCATCTGCGTTCTTCCCCAGCAGTTACTTTACCTACCAGGCTCCGGGTGTGATGAGTGCGGATCGCCTGGAAGGGGTGATGCGTCTGACGCCAGCGCTGGGACAGCAGAAGCTTTATGTTCTGGTCTTTACTACTGATAAAGATCTCCAACAGACCACCACGCTGCTTGACCCGGCGAAAGCGTATGCCAAGGGTGTGGGCAACGCTGTTCCGGATATTCCGGACCCGATTGCCCGCCATACTACCGATGGCCTGGTGAAGCTGCAGGTGAAAACCAACAGCACCTCCAGCGTGCTGGTTGGGCCGTTATTTGGTTCCTCTGGCCCGGGGCCGGTGACAGTGGGTAATACCGCAGCGCCTGCGGTGGCTTATGCGGCTCCGGCTGCCGCGGTAGCCGCGCCGGCACCGCAACCCGTGAAGAAAAGTGAACCGGTGCTGAATGACACTGAGAACTATTTTAACCAGGCGATTAAGGATGCCGTGGCGAAAGGTGATGTTGATAAAGCGCTGAAGCTGCTTGATGAAGCTGAACGTCTGGGATCCAAATCTGCCCGTTCCACCTTTATCAGCAGTGTAAAAGGCAAGGGGTAACCATCTCCCCACATTGTTGATTTTGCAACAACTGGTGCGTCTCCTGGCGCACCTTTTTTTATCCTTCGATGCTACTTGTTACACTTATGTTGCCCTACCGATCACTTAATCGTGTTTGCTCACCCCGCAAAGCCTTTTCTGCGATACAATGCCCTCAGGTTATGAATCGGAGAGTAAGGCATGCCACACCCCGCGTTAACGCAACTGCGTGCTCTGCGTTATTTTGATGCGATCCCGTCGCTTGACCCTCAATTGCTCGACTGGTTGTTACTGGAAGATTCCATGACCAAACGTTTTGAGCAGCAGGGAAAACAGGTCACCGTAACATTGATACGAGAAGGATTCGTTGGGCAAAATGAGGTCACTGAAGAGTTGACGCTGTTGCCGGCAGAATCCCGCTATTGGTTGCGGGAAATCCTGTTATGCGCGGATGGTGAGCCGTGGCTTGCCGGTCGGACTGTCGTGCCGGAATCTACCTTGTGCGGCCCCGAACTGGCTTTACAAAATCTGGGGAAAACCCCGCTCGGGCGCTATCTGTTTACATCATCGACATTGACCCGCGATTTTATTGAGATTGGCCGCGATGCAGCGCTGTGGGGACGCCGTTCCCGCCTGCGGCTGAGCGGTAAGCCGCTGATGCTTACCGAGCTTTTTTTGCCTGCATCGCCGTTGTACTGAGAGGAAGATAAAGATGGAGTGGAGTCTGACGCAGAATAAGCTGCTGGCGTTTCACCGCTTGATGCGTACGGATAAGCCAATTGGCGCCTTACTGCTGCTCTGGCCGACGCTGTGGGCGCTGTGGGTAGCGACCCCTGGCGTACCGCAATTGTGGATACTGGCGGTGTTTGTCGCCGGTGTGTGGCTGATGCGCGCTGCCGGATGCGTGGTGAATGATTATGCCGACAGGAAATTTGACGGACACGTCAAACGCACCGCAAACCGACCGCTGCCGAGCGGTGCAGTCACGGAGAAAGAGGCCCGAACGCTGTTTGTTGTGCTGGTGTTGCTCGCCTTCCTGCTGGTTCTGACTCTTAACACGATGACGATTTTGTTGTCCGTTGCCGCGTTAGCACTGGCGTGGGTTTATCCCTTCATGAAACGCTATACGCACCTGCCGCAGGTGGTGCTGGGGGCGGCGTTTGGCTGGTCTATTCCCATGGCGTTCGCTGCCGTCAGTGAATCTGTACCGCTGAGCTGTTGGTTGATGTTCCTCGCCAACATTCTCTGGGCGGTGGCGTATGACACCCAGTACGCGATGGTTGATCGTGATGACGATCTGAAGATTGGCATTAAATCGACCGCCATTCTGTTTGGTCAGAACGATAAGCTGATTATTGGCATTCTGCAGGTCGGTGTTTTGGCGCTGATGGCGACGGTGGGCTGGTTGAATGGGTTAGGACTGGGCTATTACTGGTCACTGCTGGTGGCGGGCGCGCTGTTTGTGTATCAGCAGAAACTGATTGTCGATCGTGAACGGGATGCCTGCTTTAAAGCGTTTATGAACAATAACTATGTGGGGCTGGTGCTGTTCTTAGGGCTGGCGATGAGCTACTGGCACCTTTGAGTTTGGCTTAGCCCGCAAAATAAAAACCGGTCATTTCATTTTGACCGGTTTTTTATGCTTACTCGCCCTGCGTTGCGCTTTCGATGGTCAGACGCACATCGGATGTGACCAGCTCGGCCAGCATCTGATAGATCTTCATCGTTTCTTCCGGTTCGGCATCACCGGTATCGCTGATGTAGCCCTCGTCACGCAGCGTCAGCACCAGAGAGCTGAACACGGCTTTATCGAAGAACTCAGGCGCGTTGATACCGTGCAGCACGGAAAGACGTTGCGCCACGGTGCGGCTCTCTTTCTCCAGTGTACTGCGGTTGATGGACGGGTTCGCACTCAGCAGCCAGAAGGTAATGGCATAGCGCTGTAGCGTTTCACGCGCGCCCGCAGCCAACAGCTGCAGCGTGCGAGAGTGAACCGGGTTGATATGCAGCTCATCGTTCTGCAGGGTTATCAGACCCTGACGCTGCATTTCGTTGGCCAGCTCGTCAATCACACCGGCAAGCTCATCGCGCTCCCAACGCAGGAACAGCTCTGCTTTCAGCATCGGGTACAGCGCTTCAATATGCTGCTGCAATGCAGCGCGTGAAATCCGACGGTGCTGAGTCACAATCGCGGCCATCAACGAAGGTAGCACCAGCATGTGCGCAATGTTGTTGCGGTAGTAGGTCATCAGTACCGCCTGCTCTCGCGGCAGAATGATGATGTCACCGATCGTGTCTTTCTCAACCTCAAACTTGTTCATCTGCAAGGCGTGGTCGATCAGTTCACTGGCGCTTTGTGTCGGCACTGTCGTATCCGAAGCATACGGCACATTGCGTAGCAGGCTCAGGTAGCAATCGAGCTGTTCGGTTAGCTGCTCGCGGGTCAGAGAACGCTGACGGGAAGCCAGTAACGCGGTACAACACAGGTTCATGGCGTTGGCCGCGCCCGCGTTGTTAATGCGTACCATCAGATCGGCAGCAATGTTATTCACCGTCGGCGTCAGCCAGGCCGGGCGAATAGACTCGATAGGATCGATAGATTCGCGCCACTCCGGCACATGCTGATTCAGGTAGGTCATCAATGGCATAGGTTCGCCAAAGTTAACGTAGCCCTGACCCAGATTACGTAGCTTGCTCAAACCGCGTAGCATTTGCGGCAGGCTCTCTTTCTCTTTGGTCGCGCCACGCAGCTCTTTGGCGTAAGTTCCCACTTCCATCACATGCTCATAGCCGATGTAAATCGGAACGAGGGTAATCGGACGCGTACCGCCACGCAGCATCGCCTGGATGGTCATCGACAGGGTGCCGGTTTTCGGGTCAAGCAGACGGCCGGTACGTGAGCGACCACCTTCGACAAAGTATTCAACCGAGTAACCACGGCTGAACAACTCGCCCAGATATTCGCGGAATACGGTGGAATAGAGCTTATTGCCTTTAAACGTACGACGAATAAAGAATGCGCCCAGACGGCGGAAAATCGGACCTGCCGGCCAGAAGTTCAGGTTGATCCCTGCAGCGATATGCGGTGGAACCAACCCCTGATGGTACAGAACATACGACAGCAGCATGTAATCCATATGGCTGCGGTGGCACGGTACATAGACGATTTCATGCCCGTCGTGCGCCAGTTGGCGTACGCGCTCGGCATTGTGAACGTTAATTCCCTGGTACAGACGGTTCCAGGTAAAGCCCAGGATACGGTCCGTCAGGCGGATCATCTCATAGGAGAAATTCGCGGCAATCTCTTCCATCAATGCGATAGCGTTTTGCTGCGCCTTTTCATGGGAGATTTTTTTGCTGCGTGCTTCATCTTCCACCGCGCGTGCGATGGCTTTTGAGGCCAGCAGTTTATTAAACAGATCCTGGCGGGCAGGAAGGCGAGGGCCAACCGCGGCTAAGCGCTGGCGGGCAAAGTGCATACGCGCCACGCGTGCCAGTTTCTGTGCGATGGTTTTATCTGTGCCGTGTTCGTCTGCCATGCGGCGCAGGGAGACGGAAGGTGAGAAGCGGACAAAACTGTCGCGCCCCAGCCAGGAGACGGCAAAGAATTTCTGCACGCCATTCAGCATGCGCAGTGGCGGGTTGACCTCGCCTTTCTCGCGCCCTGGGGCTCGGCCAAACATCACCGATACCGGCACCATCTGCACATCCAAATCGGGGTTGCTGCGATGCAGATCGAGATAGTTATGGAACAGCTTGATGGACTCTTCTTTTGGCGTGTAATAGGTGAATACACGCGGGCCGCCGTGTATAAACACGTAGCGCGGCAGCAAAGTCCCGTCTATCTCCAGCGGTTCCAGGGGATCGGGGAGGTCGTGCACCAGACATTGTGCACGCAGTGTCAGCAAGTCAGCTTTTGAGTTGTACGGTAATACGTACATAATGGGACGAGAGGTATCGAGTCCCAATTCCGGGGCGGGTTCCGCCGGGATAGACTTGCTTTTTACCAGGATGCTTAATGGTAAATTCAGTAATTTGTAGTAAATTCGTGGCCAGCCGGACATAAACGATGTAAAGCCTCTGGTTAATAATGCAAATGCGCTGCAAGGATATCAGAAAGTTTAGTGAATTTCTGTGGTATCCCGTCATACTTCGCGCAGCTTTGCTTATGCCCTGAAACAAACAGGGTAACGATACAATGATACTAACGCTAATAATGTAAAAAGGTTCTTTTGATGGCCAATAATACCACTGGATTCACCCGGATTATCAAAGCAGCAGGCTATTCCTGGAAAGGTTTCCGCGCCGCATGGATCAATGAGGCGGCATTCCGTCAGGAAAGCGTTGCCGTACTGTTGGGGGTAGCCATTGCCTGCTGGCTGGACGTTGACGCAATTACCCGCGTACTGCTGATTGGTTCGGTGATGCTGGTGATGATCGTTGAAATTCTGAACAGCGCCATTGAGGCGGTTGTCGACCGAGTTGGTTCTGAGTATCACGAGCTTTCTGGCCGGGCGAAAGATATGGGATCGGCTGCGGTATTGCTTTCTATTTTCGTCGCTCTGATCACCTGGGGCATCCTGTTGTGGTCGCATTTGCGATAAAGATTCCACAACTTCATAAATCTCCTGTTTTTTGTGCAGTTTGCGGTTCCAAATTCGCCTTTAGCTGTATATACTCACAGCATAACTGTATATACACCCAGGGGGCGGAATGAAAGCGTTAACGGCCAGGCAGCAAGAGGTGTTTGATCTCATTAGAGATCACATCAGCCAGACAGGTATGCCACCGACGCGTGCGGAGATCGCGCAGCGTTTGGGGTTCCGTTCCCCAAACGCGGCTGAAGAACACCTGAAAGCGCTGGCGCGGAAAGGTGTGCTGGAAATCGTTTCTGGCGCATCGCGTGGTATTCGTCTGCTGCAGGAAGAAGAGGAAGGCTTACCGCTTGTTGGTCGTGTCGCGGCCGGTGAGCCACTTCTGGCACAGCAGCACATAGAAGGCCATTACCAGGTTGACCCATCACTGTTCAAACCGAACGCCGATTTTCTGCTGCGCGTCAGCGGTATGTCGATGAAAGATATCGGGATTATGGATGGCGATTTACTGGCTGTGCATAAAACGCAGGACGTACGTAACGGCCAGGTTGTTGTTGCCCGTATTGATGATGAAGTCACGGTTAAGCGCCTGAAAAAGCAGGGCAACAAGGTTGAACTTCTGCCAGAAAACAGCGAGTTTAAGCCAATCATCGTTGATCTACGTGAGCAAAGCTTCACTATTGAAGGGTTGGCTGTCGGCGTGATTCGTAACGGTGAATGGCTGTAATGATCTGCTGATTTCCTGTAGGCCGGAAAGGGCGTTTATGTCGCTCTCCGGCAAGTTGCCCGATGACGTTTCGCTTGTCGGGCCTACAAAAACGCGTTAATTCCTTTTCAGGCTACCTTCCATGCCTTTCTTTACCTCCTCTGATAAAGCACTTTGGCACCTTGCCTTACCGATGATTTTCTCCAACATCACTGTTCCACTGCTGGGGCTGGTGGACACGGCGGTGATTGGTCATCTGGATAGCCCGGTTTATCTTGGCGGCGTTGCCGTTGGCGCAACAGCGACCAGTTTTCTCTTTATGCTGCTGCTGTTTTTACGCATGAGTACCACCGGTCTGACAGCCCAGGCGTTCGGCGCGAAAAATCCGCAGGCACTGGCACGCGCGCTGGTTCAGCCGCTGATGCTGGCGTTGGGCGCCGGATTGCTTATCGCACTGTTTCGTACACCGATTATCAGCCTGGCGTTACATATCGTGGGAGGTAGTGAAGCGGTGCTGGAGCAGGCCCGAAGGTTCCTGGAAATCCGCTGGCTCAGCGCGCCCGCCTCGCTGGCAAATCTGGTGCTGCTTGGCTGGCTGCTTGGCGTCCAGTATGCACGCGCGCCGGTTATCCTGCTGATTGTTGGCAATGTGCTTAACATCGCGCTCGATTTGTGGCTGGTGATGGGCCTGCATATGAACGTGCAGGGCGCGGCGCTGGCGACGGTGATTGCCGAATATGCCACTTTGCTGATCGGCCTGATGATGGTACGTAAAGTCCTGCATATACGCGGAATTTCGCTGGCGATGTTGAAGCTTGCGTGGCGCGGCAACTTCCGCCGTTTACTGGCGCTTAACCGCGACATCATGCTGCGCTCGTTGCTGCTGCAACTCTGTTTTGGCGCTATCACGGTGCTGGGCGCGCGTCTGGGGGGCGATATCATTGCGGTTAATGCCGTTCTGATGACCCTGCTGACGTTCACCGCCTACGCGCTGGACGGATTTGCCTATGCTGTAGAAGCGCACTCTGGCCAGGCCTATGGGGCACGCGATGGTAGCCAGTTGCTGGATGTCTGGCGGGCGGCTTGCCGGCAGTCGGGTATCGTGGCGATCCTGTTTTCCCTGGTCTATGCCCTGTTCGGCGAGCAGATCATTACGCTATTGACCTCATTGCCGCAGATCCAACTGCTGGCCGATCGCTATCTCATCTGGCAGGTGATTTTACCGCTGGTGGGCGTCTGGTGTTATCTGCTGGACGGGATGTTCATTGGCGCAACACGAGCCGCGGAAATGCGTAACAGCATGGCCGTTGCGGCCGCGGGTTTCGCGTTAACGCTACTGGCTTTACCGTGGCTTGGAAACCACGGCTTGTGGCTGGCGTTAACCGTTTTTCTCGCGCTGCGCGGGCTTTCACTGGCCTTCATCTGGCGACGTCACTGGCGTAATGGCACCTGGTTTGCCTGATGCTTATGGTTAAAAATTCTGAATAGTAAATAAAACCCAGAATCCCTGACTACACTTATTATCACGCCCAGCAAAAACAGCATGTATCCGGGCGCAGCACTCTCGCTATTCACAACCTAACGATGAGGACTTGATGATGAATAAAGACGAAGTCAGCGGTAACTGGAAACAGTTCAAAGGTAAAGTGAAAGAGCAATGGGGCAAACTGACCGATGATGATATGACGGTCATTGAAGGTAAACGCGACCAGCTGGTAGGTAAAGTCCAGGAACGATACGGGTACGCGAAAGATCAGGCGGAGAAAGAAGTTAAAGATTGGGAAAAACGCAACGATTACCGCTGGTAATTAACCCCTCCCTCCTGAGAGTACAAGGATGTACGCTCTTTTATTTACCGCCCGACTTTCTTCTTCACCTGAATGGTATGGTCATGCTGGCAATCGCCAGGATGGCGGCATGATTCCACTTCCACACATGCCGGACACAGGCCGTGGGCTTCAATCACGTTATGGCGCAGAGCAAATCCCATTTTAGCTGCCAGCGTATGCATAATATCTTCCACGCCTTCCGCACACTCTTCTTTTACCACGCCACAGCGGTCACAAATAAACATTGCCGAGCTATGGGTTGGCTGATCGAACAGATGACAGAGCACATAGCTGTTGGTGGACTCCACTTTGTGCACAAAACCTTGTTCAAGCAGAAAATCAAGCGCACGATACACGGTAGGGGGTTTGGCCTGCGGCTCGGTTTCCCGCAGCAGATCAAGCAGATCATAGGCGCTGATCGCCCCTTCCTGCAGGCTCATCAGGCGCAGCACTTCGAGGCGTTGTGGCGTTAGTCGCACGTTACGTTGCACACAGAGTTTTTCAGCTTGAGCCAATAACTCCTGCGTGGTGGTTTTGTCCATTTGGCGCCTCGATTTGTGTGGAAGGTTAATCCCTTACTTTATCATGTTCTGCTTAAAACGCCGAGATCCACCGCTGTGTGCTATACCTGACGCATCGCAACACTGGAAAATTAACATGAAAAGACCCGATTGTATTCGCCACTGGCGTGAAGTTGAGGGGCCTGATGACTCCACCTATCCAGGCAGCGATGAGCTATTTTCTATTGGTGCGCCGTTGGCCCGCAGGTTGGGGTTAGGGCGATTAGGCATTCATCACGAACGTCTACCGCCGGGGCGTCGTACTTCTTATCCACACGCTGAAAGCGATGAAGAAGAGTTTATCTACGTGCTGGAAGGCTACCCGGAAGCCTGGATAAATGGTTACTTATGGAAGCTGGAACCCGGCGATAGCGTCGGTTTTCCGGCAGGAACCGGCGTGTGCCACACTTTTATCAACAACACCAGTGACGAGGTGCGGCTGCTGGTCGTCGGTGAGGCGAACAAGAAGCATAACCGTATCTACTATCCGCTCAATCCGGTCTATGCGGTCACACGTGAGGATCGCTGGGTTGACCATCCTCCACAGTTTTTTGGTCCACACGACGGAAAACCTGGGCGGAAATGACGATCTACGCGAACGAAGGGCGCTATCCACGACGATGTGGCTCACTATCGCAACGGTCTATGCTATAGTAGCGCCCCTTTTTTAACCGGATGCTTGAATATTCGCCATGCTGCCTGAATCTCAGTCTACCGCTTTTCCCGCTCATCGTTTTTCTATCGCGCCGATGCTCGACTGGACGGACAGACACTGCCGTTACTTTTTGCGCCTGCTGTCCCGCCAGACGTTGCTCTATACGGAGATGGTGACCACCGGGGCAATTATTCATGGCAAAGGCGATTACCTGGCGTATAGCGAAGAAGAACATCCGGTTGCACTTCAGCTAGGTGGGAGCGATCCGGCCGCGCTGGCCCAGTGCGCAAAGCTGGCTGAAGCACGAGGCTATGACGAGATTAACCTCAACGTCGGCTGCCCTTCCGATCGCGTACAAAACGGGATGTTTGGCGCTTGCCTGATGGGGAATGCGCAACTGGTCGCTGATTGTGTGAAGGCGATGCGCGATGTGGTGTCGATTCCGGTGACGGTGAAAACGCGTATTGGCATTGATGACCAGGACAGCTACGAATTCCTGTGTGACTTCATCAATACGGTTTCCGGTAAAGGTGAGTGTGAGATGTTTATCATCCACGCCCGCAAGGCCTGGCTGTCCGGGTTAAGCCCGAAAGAAAACCGTGAGATCCCGCCGCTGGATTATGACCGTGTTTATCAGTTGAAGCGTGATTTCCCGCACCTGACGATGTCGATTAACGGTGGAATTAAATCACTGGAAGAAGCAAAGACGCATCTGCAATATATGGACGGCGTAATGGTGGGTCGGGAAGCCTATCAAAACCCGGGGATTCTGGCATCGGTCGACCGTGAAATTTTTGCTGCGACTACTCCAGATGCTGACCCTGTCGCCGTGGTGCGCGCCATGTATCCCTATATTGAGCGGGAGCTGAGTCAGGGGACGTATCTGGGGCATGTGACCCGCCATATGCTCGGGTTGTTCCAGGGCATTCCAGGCGCACGTCAGTGGCGTCGTTATCTGAGTGAAAATGCGCATAAAGCCGGGGCTGATATTAACGTTCTGGAGCATGCGCTGAAACTGGTCGCAGATAAGCGTTAAGTTCTCACCAAAAGTTAGTCAATTTCACCACGCCCTGCGTTTTATCGCGGGGCATTTTCGTTATAAATCAATGCATTAATTTTGGCATGTTTCTTGTAATGCAATGGAGAGAACTTCATTTCGGGAGAGCGTCATGCTGGAACTACTTTTTGTGATTGGCTTTTTTATCATGCTGATGGTCACTGGCATATCACTGTTGGGCATCCTCGCCGCGCTGATGGTGGCGACGGCAGTCATGTTCCTCGGTGGGATGTTTGCGTTGATGATTAAACTGCTTCCCTGGCTGCTGCTGGCCGTCGCCGTGGTGTGGGTGATTAAGGCGATTAAAGCGCCAAAAGTCCCACAGTATCAGCGCAATAACCGCCGCTTTTACTAAGGTATTGAGCGGTGCGTCACAACCTGCAACATTGCCTTTAGAACCAAATAGGAATTGATTATCAAATCTGTCACTATTACGTGGTTAACGAATTCATCGAGCTGTACCCTACATACAGCCGAACTAAAAAAAGAAAGGGCTTCCTGCGGGAAGCCCTAATTCTTTCTTTCCCCGTCATAATTCAAACCGCAGGTGTGTTGGCTGCTTGAATTATTTAAGAGGGAAGTCTCACGGGATCAGCAAACTCGAACCCTGCGTGACCCGGCTTTCCAGCACTTCATGGGCACGCCGTGCGTCGTGCAGCGCGAATGTCTGACCAGGCGCAACATCCACTTTAATCACCCCACTGGCAATCAACGAGAAAAGCTCATTGCTGGCTTCCGTTAATTCGTGGCGGTTGGTGATGTAACCCTGCAGAGAAGGGCGCGTGACATACAGCGAGCCTTTCTGATTCAGAATACCTAAGTTAACGCCGGTTACCGGCCCGGAGGCGTTGCCAAAGCTGACCATCAATCCCCGGCGTTGCAGGCAATCCAGTGAGGCTTCCCAGGTATCTTTCCCCACCGAGTCGTATACCACCCGTACTTTTTTACCACCGGTGATTTCCTTAACCCGTTCGACGATACTTTCTTCACGGTAGTTAATCACTTGCCATGCACCGGCCTGCTGCGCTATTTGCGCCTTCTGCGCATTGCCGACAGTACCAATCAGCTTCGCTCCCAGCGCTTTTGCCCACTGGCAGGCAATCAGCCCAACGCCGCCCGCTGCAGCATGGAACAAGAAGGGCTCATCGGGCTGGATTTCGTAGGTTTTACGTAACAGATAAAAAACGGTCAACCCTTTCAGAAATGAGGCCGCTGCCTGCTCAAAAGAGATGGCATTAGGCAGAATGGCGGCTTTATCGGCTGGCACGTTGTGCACTGAGCTGTACGCGCCAAGTGTTGACTGGGCATACACCACACGGTCGCCAACTTTAATGTGCGTCACTTTGCTGCCAACTTTACTGACCACGCCTGCGGCTTCTGTGCCCAGACCACTGGGTAACGAGGGAGGCGGATAAAGTCCACTGCGGATGTAGGTGTCGATGTAGTTGATGCCAATCGCTTTGTTCTCGACCTGGATTTCATGTTCCGCCGGGTCAACGGGCGTAAACTCCACAGCCTTCAGTACATCAGGGCCGCCGTGCTTGTGAAATTCAATACGTGTTGCCATGCTTCCTCCAGAAATGTGGTAATCTTTCGACCCAATCATTATCTCGGTAACTCCATTCACTATGGCAGGAAATAAACCCTTCAACAAACAACAGACTGATGCTCGTGAGCGCGATCTCCAGGTCGCCGGGCTGAAAGTACCGCCGCACTCGATTGAAGCGGAACAGTCGGTGTTGGGCGGTTTAATGCTGGATAACGAACGCTGGGACGATGTCGCCGAGCGCGTGGTTGCGGAGGACTTTTACACCCGCCCACATCGGCATATTTTCACCGAAATGCATCGCCTGCAGGAGATGGGAAAACCTATCGACCTGATTACGCTGGCAGAGTCGCTGGAAGTTCAGGGACAACTGGACAGCGTCGGCGGTTTTGCATACCTGGCTGAGTTATCTAAAAACACGCCAAGTGCGGCGAATATTAGCGCCTATGCTGATATCGTCCGCGAACGCGCCGTTGTTCGTGACATGATTTCGGTGGCCCATGAGATTGCGGAAGCGGGTTTCGATCCGCAAGGGCGCTCCAGTGAAGACCTGCTGGATCTCGCGGAATCCCGCGTCTTTAAAATTGCCGAAAGCCGCGCCAATAAAGACGAAGGCCCGAAAAATATTACCGATGTGCTCGACGCCACCGTCGCGCGTATTGAACAGTTGTTCCAGCAGCCGCACGACGGTGTCACCGGGGTGAATACCGGCTATGACGACCTCAACAAAAAGACCGCGGGTCTACAGCCGTCGGACTTGATTATTGTCGCGGCACGTCCGTCGATGGGTAAAACGACATTTGCGATGAACCTCGTCGAAAATGCGGCGATGTTGCAGGATAAGCCGGTTCTTATCTTCAGTCTCGAGATGCCCTCAGAACAGATCATGATGCGTTCTCTGGCCTCGCTTTCGCGCGTGGACCAGACCAAAATCCGTACCGGTCAACTGGATGATGAAGACTGGGCGCGGATTTCCGGAACAATGGGTATTTTGCTGGAGAAACGAAACATCTATATTGATGATTCCTCCGGTCTGACGCCAACGGAAGTGCGATCGCGCGCACGCCGTATCGCCCGTGAACACGGCGGTATCGGACTTATCATGATCGACTACCTGCAGCTGATGCGTGTACCGTCGCTTTCCGATAACCGTACGCTGGAAATTGCCGAAATTTCCCGCTCGCTGAAAGCGTTAGCGAAAGAACTGCATGTGCCGGTGGTGGCGCTGTCACAGCTTAACCGTTCTCTGGAACAACGTGCTGACAAGCGCCCGGTCAACTCAGATTTGCGTGAATCAGGCTCTATTGAGCAGGATGCCGACTTAATCATGTTTATCTATCGTGATGAGGTTTATCACGAAAACAGCGACCTGAAAGGGATCGCAGAAATCATTATTGGTAAGCAACGTAACGGCCCAATCGGTACGGTACGTCTGACGTTTAACGGACAGTGGTCGCGATTCGATAATTATGCGGGCCCACAATACGACGACGAATAAATCTCCGTCATCCTTCATGCTGCAGATGCGTTGGCTACGCCTGTTCACCCCGGTCACTTAGTTTACTAAGCTCCCGGGGATTCTCAGGCTTGTCGCCTTTCTGCAACACGAATGATTCAGGCGATTCTTTTATTAAGGAATTAAAATGCAAGCGGCAACTGTTGTCATTAACCGCCGCGCTCTGCGACACAACCTGCAACGTCTGCGTGAACTGGCACCTGCCAGTAAACTGGTTGCGGTCGTGAAAGCGAACGCTTACGGCCATGGTCTGTTAGAGACCGCGCGAACGCTCCCGGATGCGGACGCTTTTGGTGTCGCTCGTCTTGAAGAAGCCCTGCGGCTACGCGCGGGAGGGATCACGCAGCCCATCCTGCTGCTGGAGGGATTTTTTGATGCTTCCGATTTGCCGACGATATCCGCGCAGCGTCTGCATACTGCCGTACATAACCAGGAGCAGCTTGATGCTCTGGAAGCGGCCGAACTGACTGAACCTGTCACTGTCTGGATGAAGCTCGATACGGGTATGCACCGCCTGGGCGTACGCCCGGAGCAGGCTGAGGCGTTTTATCAGCGCTTGACGCAATGTGAAAACGTGCGCCAGCCGGTCAATATCGTTAGCCACTTTGCCCGTGCCGACGAACCTGAGTGTGGCGCGACCGAAAAGCAGCTCGATATCTTCAATAGCTTTTGCGCAGGTAAACCGGGGCAGCGATCAATTGCTGCATCTGGCGGTATTTTGCTGTGGCCGCAGTCTCACTTCGATTGGGCGCGTCCGGGTCTGATTCTGTACGGTGTATCGCCGCTGGAAAATCACTCCATCGGAGAAGATTTTGGTTGCCAGCCAGTGATGTCACTGACATCAAGCCTGATTGCCGTGCGCGAGCATAAAGCTGGTGAGCCAGTGGGTTATGGTGGCACATGGCAGAGCGAACGCGACACACGTCTCGGAGTGGTGGCGATGGGGTATGGCGATGGTTATCCGCGAGCTGCGCCGTCGGGTACGCCAGTGCTGGTTAACGGCCGTGAAGTGCCGATTGTCGGTCGTGTTGCGATGGATATGATCTGCGTTGATTTAGGCCCCGAGGCGCAGGACAAAGCGGGCGATCCCGTGATCCTGTGGGGCGATGGCCTGCCTGTGGAACGCATCGCAGAGATGACGAAAGTAAGTGCTTACGAACTTATCACGCGCCTGACATCAAGGGTTGCGATGAAATATATCGATTAATTACCTGATATGCCGGATCAGGCGCTACCGCCGCCATCCGGCAATATTCTCACCAACTGCAACATCCTCTCGATCTTCTCCCGCTTCCGGTTTATTGTGTTCTTATCCCACTGCCTGTAAACCTGGAGAACCACACGTGTTTCAAAAAGTTGACGCCTACGCTGGCGACCCGATTTTATCGCTCATGGAGCGCTTTAAAGAGGATTCACGTAGCGACAAAGTGAACCTCAGCATTGGTCTGTATTACAACGAAGATGGGATTATTCCTCAACTTAAAGCCGTTGCAGAAGCGGAAGCCCGCCTCAATGCGAAGCCGCATGGCGCTTCGCTGTATTTGCCGATGGAAGGTCTGAACACGTATCGCCATACCATTGCGCCGCTACTGTTCGGGGCGCAGCATCCGGTACTCCAGCAACAGCGTGTGGCAACGATTCAGACGCTGGGGGGGTCTGGTGCGTTAAAAGTGGGAGCGGACTTCCTGAAGCGTTACTTCCCTGATTCTGGCGTATGGGTCAGCGACCCGACGTGGGAAAACCATATCGCGATTTTTGAAGGTGCGGGATTCGAAGTAAGTACTTACCCATGGTATGACGACGTGACTAATGGCGTTCGTTTCAACGACCTGCTGGCAACATTGAGCACCTTGCCAGCGCGTAGCATTGTGCTGCTCCATCCGTGCTGCCATAACCCGACGGGTGCGGATTTAACACCTGCACAGTGGGATGCGGTTATTGAGATCCTGAAAGCGCGCGACCTGATCCCGTTCCTCGACATTGCCTACCAGGGCTTTGGTGGCGGAATGGAAGATGATGCCTACGCCATCCGCGCGATTGCGAGTGCTGGTTTACCGACTCTGGTCAGCAACTCATTCTCGAAGATTTTCTCGTTGTATGGCGAACGTGTTGGCGGGCTTTCTGTGGTGTGTGAAGACGCAGATGCCGCTAGTCGTGTTCTGGGGCAGCTAAAAGCGACGGTTCGTCGTAACTACTCCAGCCCGCCAAACTTTGGCGCACAGGTTGTTGCCGCGGTACTGGGTGATGAAGAGCTGAAAGCCAGCTGGCTGGCGGAAGTTGAGGTAATGCGAACCCGCATTCTGGCGATGCGTCAGGAACTGGTCAACGTGCTGAACGCTGAGATTCCGGGCCGTAATTTCGACTACCTGCTGCAACAGCGTGGTATGTTCAGCTATACCGGGCTGAGTGCGGCTCAGGTTGACCGCCTGCGTGATGAGTTTGGTGTTTACCTGATTGCCAGTGGACGCATGTGCGTTGCGGGCTTGAATCACGGCAACGTGAAGCGGGTTGCGAAGGCATTTGCCGCAGTAATGTAATTAGGTGCCGGATGGCGGCGTAAATGCCTTATCAGGCCTACAAAGGCATATGGATTTTTCATTTGTAGGCCTGATAAGCGCAGCGCCATCAGGCACGTTTCCCTGTGTGATCGTCCTCTTTTTCTGTAACAAAACCAGAGAAAATCCTTCCTTTCCCTTCCCCCAGGGGGTAAGGTCAGATAGTTTTTTGACCAGTTGTTAAATAAAAAATCATAACTAACTGACTACTTAGGGAAAAATATGCGCAAGATTACTTTGGCACTGAGTGCCGTTTGTTTATTGTTCACGTTGAATCAGCCAGCCCAGGCTTTAGTTTCTTCTCCTTCTCAGCTCAATCCAGGTACTAACGTTGCAAAACTTGCTGAGCAGGCCCCCATTCACTGGGTCTCTGTTGCACAAATTGAAAATAGTTTGACGGGCCGCCCGCCGATGGCCGTTGGCTTTGATATCGATGATACGGTTCTCTTTTCCAGCCCGGGCTTCTGGCGCGGTAAAAAAACGTACTCCCCGGACAGCGAGGATTACCTGAAAAACCCAGCCTTTTGGGAGAAAATGAACAACGGTTGGGATGAATTCAGCATTCCGAAAGAAGTAGCGCGGCAGTTGATTGATATGCACGTGCGTCGTGGGGACAGCATCTTTTTCGTGACTGGACGCAGCCCGACGAAGACCGAAACGGTCTCTAAAACGCTATCTGATAACTTCCACATCCCGTCTGCAAATATGAATCCGGTTATTTTTGCCGGTGACAAGCCAGGGCAGAACACCAAAACGCAGTGGTTGCAGGAAAAAAATATCCGCATGTTCTACGGCGACTCCGATAATGACATCACCGCCGCTCGCGATGTCGGTATCCGCGGGATTCGTATTCTGCGCGCCTCTAACTCTACCTATAAGCCGCTGCCACAGGCAGGAGGGTTTGGCGAAGAGGTGATCGTAAATTCAGAGTACTGAGGTCACCGAATGCGGGGTGATGATTTTTTAAACAAATTTACGTTACCGGCTTTTACCTTTTGCGGACTTGCTGCACACTGAATAAATGATGTTCTCATTAGGCGACTTGCTGGTAAGGGGAATAAAAATGACGAATTCGGAGTTGCTGCAATACTGCATGGCGAAAACAGGCGCGGAGCAGAGCGTGCACAGTGACTGGAAAGCCACACAAATCAAAGTCGAAGATGTGCTCTTTGCCATGGTAAAAGAGGTGGAAGAACGCCCGGCAGTCTCTCTGAAAACCAGCCCAGAACTGGCGGAGTTGTTACGCCAGCAGCATAGTGATGTCCGGCCAAGCCGGCATCTGAACAAAGCACACTGGAGTACGGTGTATCTGGACGGCTCGTTGCCGGATTCACAAATTTATTATCTGGTCGATGCCTCTTATCAGCAGGCGGTGAACACGCTACCGGAAGATAAACGCCGGATACTGGCGCAGCCCTGATCTGTTTCGCCGGATGCGGCGCAAGCGCCTTATCCGGCCTACAGCTATTTATGTATTTTCGACCCGTTTCGTAGGCCTGATAAGCACAGCGCCATCAGGCGCAACCGTTGCCGGATGCGGCGCAAGCCCCTTATCCGGCCTACAGCTATTTATGTATTTTCGGCCGGTTTCGTAGGCCTGATAAGCACAGCGCCATCAGGCGCAACCGTTGCCGGATGCGGCGCAAGCGCCTTATCCGGCCTACGGCTATTTATGTATTTTCGGTCCGTTTCGTAGGCCTGATAAGCACAGCGCCATCAGGCGCAACTGTTGCCGGGTGCGGCGCAAGCGCCTTATCCGGCCTACGGCTATTTATGTATTTTCGGTCCGTTTCGTAGGCCTGATAAGCACAGCGCCATCAGGCGCAACCGTTGCCGGGTGCGGCGCAAGCGCCTTATCCGGCCTACGGCTATTTATGTATTTTCGGTCCGTTTCGTAGGCCTGATAAGCACAGCGCCATCAGGCACAGCCATTGCCGGGTGTGGTGCAAGCGCCTTATCCGGCCTACAATATTTACGGCTATACTGCAGGCCTGATAATTTCAGCGCTATTACAGCAGCGGTTTGAGGAAGCGGGCCGTGTGTGAGGCTTCACACTCAGCAACTGTTTCTGGCGTACCAGAGACCAGAATTTCGCCGCCGCCGCTACCCCCTTCCGGACCGAGGTCGACAATCCAATCGGCTGTTTTAATCACGTCCAGATTGTGCTCAATCACCACAATGGTGTTGCCCTGATCCCGGAGCTGATGCAACACGTCAAGCAGTTGCTGAATATCGGCAAAATGTAGCCCGGTTGTTGGCTCATCAAGAATATACAGCGTCTGCCCGGTACCGCGTTTTGACAGCTCACGCGCCAGCTTCACACGCTGGGCTTCACCGCCAGAAAGCGTGGTCGCGGACTGGCCCAGTCGAATGTACGTCAAGCCAACATCCATCAACGTTTGCAACTTACGCGCCAGCGCAGGAACAGCATCGAAGAACTCGCGAGCTTCTTCAATCGTCATATCCAGCACTTCGTGGATGGTCTTGCCCTTGTACTTAATCTCCAGCGTTTCACGGTTATAACGCTTACCTTTACACTGGTCGCACGGCACGTAAATATCTGGCAGGAAGTGCATTTCGACTTTGATCACGCCATCGCCCTGGCAGGCCTCGCAGCGTCCACCACGAACGTTAAAGCTGAAACGACCTGGCGTGTAACCACGCGCACGGGATTCCGGTACGCCGGCAAACAGTTCGCGCACTGGCGTAAACACGCCGGTGTAGGTTGCCGGGTTGGAACGCGGTGTACGACCAATCGGGCTTTGGTCAATGTCGATCACTTTGTCGAAATGTTCCAGACCCTGAATATCCCGGTATGGCGCGGGCTCTGCCAGCGTGGCGCCGTTAAGCTGAGTTTGGGCAATCGGGAATAATGTGTCGTTAATCAGCGTCGACTTCCCGGAACCGGACACGCCGGTAATACAGGTGAACAGACCCACCGGCAGCGTCAGGGTGACATCTTTCAGGTTGTTGCCGCGTGCGCCAGTCAGCTTCAGCACTTTTTCCGGATCAGCCGCAACACGTTGTTTTGGCACTTCAATCTTACGCTTACCGCTCATGTACTGGCCGGTTAACGATTCCGGTACGGCCATGATGTCTTCCAGCGTCCCTTCGGCCACAACCTGACCACCGTGAACGCCTGCACCTGGGCCAATGTCGATAACGTGGTCGGCGGCGCGAATGGCATCCTCATCGTGTTCAACCACAATCACGGTGTTACCCAAATTGCGCAGATGGATAAGTGTCCCGAGCAGGCGTTCGTTATCACGCTGATGCAGACCGATTGACGGTTCATCCAGCACGTACATCACACCGACCAGACCTGCGCCAATCTGGCTTGCCAGACGAATACGTTGTGCTTCGCCACCGGAGAGTGTTTCTGCTGAACGGGACAGTGTCAGATAGTTCAGGCCTACGTTGACCAGGAACTTAAGGCGGTCGCCGATCTCTTTGAGGATTTTCTCAGCAATCTTCGCCCGTTGACCTGCAAGTTTCAGGTTGTTGAAGAAATCCATTGCATGGCCGATGCTCATGTCGGAAATCGCAGGCAATGGCGTATTCTCGACAAACACGTGACGGGCTTCCCGGCGTAAACGGGTTCCGTCACAGCTGGCGCAAGGTCTGTTACTGATAAACTTGGCTAACTCTTCGCGGACTGCACTGGATTCCGTCTCTTTATAGCGACGTTCCATATTGTGCAATACACCTTCAAACGGGTGGCGACGTACGGACGTATCGCCACGATCGTTCATGTATTTGAATTCGATATTCTCTTTGCCGGAACCGTATAGCACCACTTTGTGGACCGTAGGATTCAGGCTGGCCCACGGGGCTTCTACATCGAATTGATAGTGCTCAGCCAGAGACTTAAGCATCTGGAAGTAATAGAAATTACGGCGATCCCAGCCACGAATCGCCCCGCCTGCCAGCGACAGTTCCGGGTTCTGGATCACACGGTCCGGGTCGAAGTACTGTTGTACGCCAAGACCATCGCAGGTCGGACACGCGCCTGCCGGGTTGTTGAACGAGAACAACCGTGGCTCCAGTTCGCGCATGCTATAGCCACAAATAGGGCAGGCGAAGTTGGCGGAGAAGAGCAGCTCTTCTGCTTTCGGGTCATCCATATCAGCGACCACTGCCGTACCACCGGAAAGCTCCAGCGCAGTCTCAAACGATTCGGCCAGACGTTGAGTGAGATCGTCTCGTACCTTGAAGCGGTCAATCACCACTTCGATAGTGTGTTTCTTTTGCAGCTCAAGCGTAGGCGGATCGGAAAGGTCGCACACTTCACCATCAATACGTGCGCGGATATAGCCCTGGCCTGCCAGGTTTTCCAGCGTTTTGGTGTGCTCACCTTTGCGTTCTTTAATTACCGGTGCCAGCAGCATCAGGCGCTTGCCTTCTGGCTGCGACAGGACGTTGTCTACCATCTGGCTGACCGTTTGCGCCGCCAGCGGCACGTCGTGATCCGGGCAGCGTGGCTCGCCAACGCGGGCATACAGCAGGCGCAGATAATCGTGAATTTCGGTAATTGTCCCAACCGTGGATCGCGGGTTATGCGACGTCGATTTCTGCTCGATTGAGATGGCGGGAGAGAGCCCCTCAATGTGGTCGACGTCCGGTTTTTCCATCAGCGACAGAAACTGACGTGCGTACGCGGAAAGGGATTCAACGTAACGACGCTGCCCTTCGGCATACAAGGTGTCGAAAGCGAGCGAAGATTTGCCTGAGCCCGAAAGCCCGGTGACGACAATCAGCTTGTCGCGCGGGATGACGAGGTTGATGTTTTTGAGATTATGGGTGCGGGCGCCCCGAACTTCGATCTTATCCATTCATCTTTCCCGGATTAAACGCTTTTTTGCCTGGCTGCATGGTGCTACCGGCGATCACAAACGGTTAATTATGACACAACCCAACCTGAATGGATATACAGTATTGGAATGCAAAACACAGGCGTCTGTGCAACAATGTCTGGCTGAGGTTGTTTACTGGAATCAACTTCGCAACGTAGTAAAAGCGCTATTGGAAATGCTACAATCCCGCGCTTACACTTATTCAGTAACGTTTTTCAGGAGACACGATCATGGCCAGCAGAGGCGTAAACAAGGTGATTCTCGTCGGTAATCTGGGCCAGGACCCGGAAGTACGCTATATGCCGAATGGTGGCGCAGTTGCCAACATTACGCTGGCTACTTCCGAATCCTGGCGTGATAAAGCGACCGGCGAAATGAAAGAGCAGACTGAGTGGCACCGTGTTGTGCTGTTCGGCAAACTGGCGGAAGTCGCCAGCGAATATCTGCGTAAAGGTTCTCAGGTCTATATTGAAGGCCAACTGCGTACTCGCAAATGGACCGATCAATCCGGCGTAGAAAAATACACCACTGAAGTCGTTGTTAACGTTGGCGGCACCATGCAAATGCTGGGTGGTCGTCAGGGCGGCGGCGCACCGGCAGGTGGTGGTCAGCAGCAGGGTGGTTGGGGTCAGCCTCAGCAGCCACAGGGCGGCAACCAGTTCAGCGGTGGCGCACAGTCTCGCCCGCAGCAATCCGCTCCGGCAGCACCGTCTAACGAACCGCCGATGGATTTCGACGACGATATTCCGTTCTAATCCCTCTGCTTTATTTCGTTAATCAGGGTTGCCCCAGTGTCGGGGTAACCCCATTCCTTTCTGTTATCAGTTCAACACCATCGGCCAGTCTGGCGGAGTATGGCTCATCACGTCGAGCATCACGGATTCGATGTTATTCCAGATAGTGGATACATCTACTAGGGTGATACCGAGTAATCCGGTTGCAAACCAGCAGGCAAAAACAAGCCCTAAACCGCTACTGATAACGGCCAGTCCAACATAATCTGATTTACGAAAACGAATATTGAGCGTACTGGCTAAAAACATCAGTACTGCGCTGAGCAGTTGCCACCGCAGAAGAACCACGCCAGTTGTTATTGTTGCCATGAAAAACGTCCTCAGAAAGTCTTGATGCCCAGGACAGCGCGGGGGTGTTCACAGAGGGTGTGGTACTCTGGCTATCGACGGGCAATAACACGAATGAAACAATGTTTCTGTTACATCAATTCTGTGAACTATATCACAACCGCTCGTTTGTTCACCAGTATCTGACGTTATTTTTGCCTGTCATTATCCATTGTAGTTGTGTGGTTATTTGGGTTCATAAACGAATAATAAATTATGCGTTATGTAAGATGCATTCATGTTGCTTGTTTTCTTTATCCGAAATTAATCGTTAAAAAAGTTAATGTGTTTTATACGTGCCGTCAGTATAACGCGTGTAAAACATTACTCCTTCTTGATAATGATGTTGCAAAATAAGCGTAACTTTAAGTTTGCCTTACGGGAAAATAATATCATCATCCACTATTATCAGACTTTTACATAGAGACGTCTGTTGATAATGTTGATAGATTCATGCAACTTAACCAGCTGGTGTTTATAGCATCCTGCCTTGATGGGTACTGGCATATACGAAACAGGGAAATAGGGCTGACATGAATCTCAGTGCGCAAAGCAAGATGCTGAAGCTCCTCGGCACGCTCACGGTGGTATTGCTCCCCGTGGTGCTGGCGCTATGGTTTGCTCATATCCGGGCGATGTCCGAAACCCGCACTCAACTCCGCTCTTTTGCTCAACTGGTGTTAAATAAAACGGAATTGGTGATCCAGCAAGCCGATTTAGCGCGTGATATGGCTCAACTGTATCAGGGCAAGATGTGTACCCCTGCACATCAGAAAAGTATGCTGAATATTATTCGCGGGCGTTTATATATCAGCGAGCTAATTTATGCACAAGCTGATCATTTTTTGTGCTCTACGTCGATGGCGCCGTCAGTTCCCTATATTATGCCAACCGCTGACTATAAACGTACGCCGGACGTTTCGATCTATTACTATCGCGATACGCCTTTTTTCTCTGGCTACAACATGACGTATATGCAAAGAGGAAACTACGTCGTAGTCATTAACCCATTATCTTACAGCGAAGTCATGTCAGATGACCCTGGCCTATTGTGGGGCGTCTATGACACGATAACGGATACTTTCTTCTCCGCCAGCAATCAGGCGCATGTTAAGCAATTTCTGCCACTGGTGCGCGGTAAAGCCTCTACCTTCCAACTGGACGATCGGTTCTATACCATCGTTCGTTCTGAGAAGCGCCCGATCGCGATTATTGTTTCGACTACCAGCGATCGCGTCCATCAAAATTTCTATCACGAAGCCGCACTAACGGTCCCCTTTGGAGTGATCTGCAGCATTCTGATGCTGTTGATGTGGTGGCGCACGCGCCAGCAGTACCATTCCCCTCGTCGTTTGCTAAGACGTGCACTGGAAAAGCGCCAGCTACGCCTGCATTACCAGCCGATCATCGATATCAAGAATGGTCAATGTGTGGGGGCCGAGGCGCTGATGCGTTGGCCAGGTTGCAAAGGTGAGGTCATGAGCCCGACGGAATTTATTCCGCTGGCTGAAAAAGAAGGCATGATTGAAAGGATCACGGATTACGTGGTCGAAGAAGTGTTCAATGATTTAGGGTATTTTCTTTCTGCGCATCCCCAGATTTATATCTCAATTAACCTCTCAGCTTCTGATTTCCATTCATCCCGACTGATTGCCCTGATCGCTGAGAAAGCGCGTGATTACTCAGTGGCTGCTCAGCAAATCAAAGTCGAAGTGACGGAACGTGGATTTATTGATGTGCAGAAAATGACCCCGGTAATCCAGGCATTCCGTCAGGCAGGTTATGAAGTGGCATTTGATGATTTTGGGACGGGATATTCCAATCTGCACAACCTGGCGGCACTGAACGTGGATATCCTGAAGATTGATAAATCTTTTATTAGTACGCTGGCGACCAACAGTACCAGCCACCTGATTGCCGAACATATCATCGAGATGGCGCAAAGCTTACATCTGAAGACAATTGCTGAAGGGGTGGAAACGGCAGATCAAATTGAATGGCTGCTTGAACGTGGCGTTCAGTATTGTCAGGGGTGGTACTTTGCGAAAGCGTTACCGCCGCAGGAGTTTATGCACTGGCTACAGCGCTCGCCCGCCATACTGACGCAGAGCGGGCAATAATCTTACAGGCGATGACGGTAGTCGCTGGGAGTGCGATCAAACTCGCGACGGAACACCCGTGAGAACGTTTGTTGCGACACATAGCCGAGATCCATTGCGATATCGAAAATAGGTCGTTCGGTCGTCCGTAGTTCCACGGCGGCTAACAAAAGTCGGCGCTGGCGGATATAGTCACCCAACGTCTGACGCATCACCGTGCGGAACATCCTCTGTAAATACCACTTCGAGTAACCTGATTTTTTCGCCACCGCCTCAATGTTCAGCGGTTGATCGATATGTTCATCAATCCATTCAATAAGGGTCTGAATTATCTGCTGATGGGACATAGGGCTGCCTCTTTCTCAGTATTCGATTCGTCGTTTTGTCTGTGGGCGAGTATAATTCCTCAAGTTAACTTGAGGTAAAGCGATTTATGGAAAAGAAATTACCCCGGATAAAAGCGCTGCTCACGCCTGGTGAAGTTGCAAAACGTAGCGGTGTAGCGGTATCAACTTTGCACTTCTATGAAAGCAAAGGGTTAATCAGCAGTATGCGCAACAGTGGCAATCAGCGTCGATACAAACGTGATGTGTTGCGTTATGTTGCGATTATCAAGATTGCTCAACGCATCGGGATCCCACTGGCAACGATTGGTGATGCGTTAGGGGTATTACCTGAAGGGCATTCGCTCAGTGCCAAAGAGTGGAAGCAGCTCTCGTCGCAATGGCGTGAAGAACTGGACCGACGTATTCATACTCTGGTGGCATTACGCGATGAGCTGGATGGTTGTATTGGTTGCGGTTGTTTATCGCGCAGCGATTGCCCGTTGCGTAACCCAGGCGACCAGCTTGGCGAGCAGGGAACCGGGGCGCGCCTGCTGGAAGATGATTGATGGGTTTGAAATATGTGACGGGTATAAAACTAAAGCGCCACAGAGGGCGCTTTAGTTTGGTTCCGGTCTTTGTCTTTCACTCTATCCCGCTGGTTCACGGGAGGGTTTCCCCCGACATCAACACCCCTCAGTCGAGCACATTAGGGGAGGTTCCGGCTTGTG
Source organism: Citrobacter sp. Igbk 14 (assembly GCF_028069825.1). NCBI lineage: Bacteria > Pseudomonadati > Pseudomonadota > Gammaproteobacteria > Enterobacterales > Enterobacteriaceae > Citrobacter > Citrobacter sp. Igbk 14. The sequence goes on along the minus strand of NZ_JANEWM010000013.1, from coordinate 45,126 downwards.
TTGATAAGGTAAGTGTATGCCACCCCCGTCTATTTACCAGTCAATTGGTGATTTTTTAGCCGAAAAATTTTCCGCATCTTCATCCATTTTTTTGCGCGAGTGAACGTGAAAGGTAACTGTCGAGGTTGTAATAACTGCGCGAAATTTGTTGTCAGATTGCGCATTGACGATAACGTTTGCGCATCGACTGGCTATTTCTTGTGCGTTATAAGAAGAAATGAGTAAAAAGCGGCAAAGTTCAGTTGAAAACCGGCACATGATCGCTAGATAATCGTTTGCTTTTTTTTACCACCCGTTTTTTATGCGCGGAGCTAAACGTTTGCTTTTTTGCGACACCCCTACTGACGCAAACCTGGCACAGGGAGAAAACGTTAAGCAGGCAGTGGATTGTCCAGCACGCATAATGACGAAAAATAAACTCTCAGGGGATGTTTTCTATGTCTACGCCTTCAGCGCGTACCGGCGGTTCACTCGACGCCTGGTTTAAAATTTCGCACCGTGGCAGTACTGTTCGACAGGAAGTCGTTGCCGGATTAACGACGTTTCTGGCAATGGTCTACTCTGTTATCGTGGTTCCAGGAATGCTGGGTAAAGCCGGTTTTCCGCCTGCCGCTGTATTTGTGGCAACCTGCCTGGTCGCCGGTGTCGGCTCTATTGTGATGGGGCTGTGGGCAAACCTGCCGCTGGCGATTGGTTGTGCCATTTCGTTGACGGCGTTTACCGCGTTCAGCCTGGTGCTGGGGCAGCATATTAGCGTGCCTGTTGCGCTGGGCGCGGTATTCCTGATGGGTGTTCTGTTTACCATCATTTCCGCGACAGGTATCCGTAGCTGGATCCTGCGCAATCTGCCACAGGGCGTTGCGCATGGTACAGGTATTGGTATCGGCCTGTTCCTGCTGCTGATTGCGGCAAACGGTGTTGGTCTGGTCATTAAGAACCCGCTGGACGGCCTGCCGGTTGCGCTGGGTGACTTCGACACCTTCCCGGTCATTATGTCGCTGATTGGTCTGGCGGTGATTATTGGCCTCGAAAAACTGAAAGTACCGGGTGGCATACTGTTGACCATTATTGGTATTTCCGTTGTTGGTCTGATTTTCGATCCCGCGGTGCATTTTTCCGGTATTTTCGCCATGCCTTCTTTGAGTGATGCTGAAGGTAACTCTCTGATTGGCAGCCTGGACATTATGGGAGCGCTGAACCCTGTCGTCCTGCCGAGCGTGCTGGCGCTGGTTATGACTGCGGTCTTTGATGCGACCGGAACCATCCGCGCGGTTGCGGGTCAGGCGAATCTGCTGGATAAAGACGGTCAGATTATCGATGGTGGCAAAGCGTTAACGACGGACTCCCTGAGCAGCGTGTTCTCTGGTCTGGTAGGGGCAGCTCCGGCGGCGGTTTACATTGAATCTGCAGCGGGTACCGCGGCAGGTGGTAAAACCGGTCTGACGGCGATCACCGTAGGTGTTCTGTTCCTGCTGATCCTGTTCCTTTCTCCGCTCTCTTACCTTGTTCCTGCTTACGCAACGGCGCCGGCCCTGATGTATGTTGGTCTGCTGATGCTGAGCAACGTGGCGAAAATCGACTTTACCGACTTCGTCGATGCGATGGCGGGACTGATTACCGCCGTCTTTATCGTGCTGACCTGTAATATCGTTACCGGTATTATGATCGGTTTTGCCACTCTGGTTATTGGCCGTATTGTTTCCGGCGAATGGCGCAAACTGAATATCGGAACGGTGGTGATTGCCGTGGCGCTGGTTGCATTCTATGCGGGCGGTTGGGCTATTTAATCCCGATACGCTCTTGATCCTGAAAACGGGTGGCTTTTGCCGCCCGTTTTTATTTTCAGAACACACTCGTTGTCTTTTGCGTTACTCTCGAGTAGATAGAATTGAGGCACGACGCCTCTCATCACTAATCATAAGAAACATCGCAAACAGGGAACGCATGGAAATCTTTTTTACCATACTCATCATGACCCTTGTGGTCTCGTTGTCGGGGGTATTTACTCGCGTATTACCCTTCCAACTCCCTTTACCCCTTATGCAGATCGCCATTGGCGCGTTGCTGGCGTGGCCGACGTTTGGTTTGCATGTGGAATTTGACCCTGAACTGTTTTTGGTTCTGTTCATCCCGCCGTTGCTGTTTGCCGATGGCTGGAAAACGCCAACGCGAGAGTTTCTGGAGCATGGACGAGAGATCTTCGGTCTGGCACTGGCGCTCGTATTGGTTACGGTGGTCGGCATTGGTTTTATGATTTATTGGCTGGTCCCGGGGATTCCGCTGATCCCCGCTTTTGCGCTGGCCGCAGTGCTGTCGCCAACCGATGCCGTTGCCCTTTCTGGCATTGTAGGCGAGGGGCGTATACCGAAGAAAATCATGGGTATCCTGCAGGGCGAAGCGTTGATGAACGATGCGTCTGGCCTGGTATCGCTGAAATTTGCTGTGGCCGTGGCAATGGGGACGATGGTGTTTACCGTCGGCGGAGCGACGGTTGAGTTCTTCAAGGTAGCGATTGGCGGCATCCTGGCGGGTTTTGTCGTCAGCTGGTTGTATGGACGCTCTCTGCGCTTTCTTAGCCGCTGGGGTGGTGATGAGCCAGCAACGCAAATCGTTCTGCTGTTCCTGCTGCCGTTTGCTTCTTACCTGATTGCCGAACACATCGGTGTTTCCGGGATCCTCGCGGCGGTCGCAGCCGGGATGACGATAACCCGTTCAGGCGTAATGCGTCGTGCGCCATTGGCGATGCGTTTACGTGCTAACAGCACCTGGGCAATGCTGGAGTTCGTCTTTAACGGCATGGTCTTCCTGCTGTTAGGGCTGCAATTACCGGGGATTCTGGAGTCTTCGCTGGTGGCGGCAGAAGCCGATCCGAACGTTGAAACCTGGATGCTGTTTACCGATATCGTGCTGATTTACGTGGCGCTGATGCTGGTGCGTTTTGGCTGGCTGTGGACGATGAAAAAATTCAGTCTGCGCTTCCTGAAGAAAAAGCCCATGGAGTTTGGTTCCTGGACAACGCGTGAAATCCTGATCGCCTCCTTTGCGGGTGTTCGCGGGGCGATTACGCTTGCCGGTGTGCTCTCCATCCCGCTGCTGTTGCCGGATGGTAGCGGCTTCCCGGCGCGCTACGAGTTAGTATTCCTTGCCGCGGGCGTGATCCTGTTCTCGCTGTTTGTCGGTGTGGTGATGCTACCGATTCTGCTGCAACACCTGGAAGTGGCAGATCACTCACAGCAACTGAAAGAAGAACGGATAGCCCGTGCTGCGACGGCGGAAGTCGCGATTGTTGCTATCCAGAAAATGGAAGAACGTCTGGCGGCGGACAGCGAAGAGAATATTGATAATCAACTGCTGACCGAAGTGAGCTCTCGTGTCATCGGTAACCTGCGTCGTCGCGTCGATGGACGTAACGATGTGGAAAGCTCATTACAGGAAGAGAACCTCGAGCGACGTTTCCGCCTGGCGGCATTGCGTTCGGAACGAGCAGAACTGTATCACCTGCGCGCCACGCGCGAAATCAGCAACGAAACGCTGCAAAAACTGCTGCACGACCTGGATTTGCTGGAAGCGTTGTTGATTGAGAATCAATAAACGGTAGTGCCTGATGCGCTACGCTTATCAGGCCTACAAGACCGGCAATAGCGATGTAGGCCGGATAAGGCGTTAGCCGCACCCGGCGAAAGGTGTGCCTGATGCGCTACGCTTATCAGGCCTACAAGATCGGCATACTGATGTAGGCCGGATAAGGCGTTAACCGCATCCGGCGAAGGTTGTGCCTGATGCGCTACGCTTATCAGGCCTACAAGACCGGCAATAGTGATGTAGGCCGGATAAGGTGTTAAGCCGCATCCGGCGAAGGTTGTGCAAAATGGCGTACAGCTGATTGCAAATAATTATTATCGTGTAATTTGCGAGCGGCTTTCCTGAGTTCAGCTGTCTTTCTTGTCAAGGCTCCCTTTGTTCTCTACGTTGGAGAAAAGGGGGAAACATGTCTAACTATCGGCGCCATTACATCAGCGGTGGAACATGGTTTTTTACGGTGAATTTACAGGACCGTAGAAGCCATCTTTTGACATCCAACATTAACCAGCTTCGCTGCGCTATTTCGGCGGTAAAGAAGGTTATGCCTTTTCAAATCAATGCGTGGGTGGTTTTACCTGAGCATATGCATTGCATATGGACGTTACCTGATAGCGACGCTGATTTTTCCTCTCGTTGGCGGGAAATTAAAAAGCATTTCACCCGATCGCTATCCGCCAGGCATATCTGGCAACCCCGCTTTTGGGAACATACCATTCGTGATGAGCGCGATTATTGCCAGCATGTGGATTACATTTATATCAATCCTGTGAAACACGGTTGGGTGCAGCAGGTGAAGTCATGGCCTTTTTCAACGTTTCATCGTGATGTTAAATCGGGGTTGTATCCGGAGAACTGGGCGGGGGAAATGATGGACCTCCGTACGGGTGAACGAGCCTGATGGCGCTGTGCTTATCAGGCCTACAAAATCGGCATACCGATGTAGGCCGGATAAGGCGTTTACGCCGCATCCGGCACTTACGATTCTTGCGTTAGCCAAAACCCTTCGCAGCATGTCAGCCACGCCTGAGCGCTGTGCGAGAGATACACACCTTCACGCCAAATCATGCCGAGTTGCCAGCGTAAATCGCTCTCCAGCGGGATCCAGCGCAGCGTCTGTTTGTCCAGTCGTTGGCAAATCGGCTCAGGTAAAATGGCGATACCGACCCCGGCTTGCACCATGGCCGCCAGAAAATCCCACTGCCCGCTACGTACCGCGATGCGGGGTTTTACATCGTGCTGGTTAAACAGTTCCAGTAACTGACGGCTGAGGGCGAAATCTTCGTTGTAGATAAGCAGCGGGTGTTCCGCCAGTGCCTCGGGGGAAATGGATTCGCAGGTTGTCCACTGGCCCGAGCGCGGGACCAGCACGCAGAGCGGATGACTGAAAAGCGGCAAGGTTGCCAGTCCACTCTCTTCTTCAACCGGAAGTGCCGTCATTGCGACATCCAAATCACCGTTCATTACTGCCTGCTGGACGGTTAAGCCGCCAAACTCTGATACTTTAAGTTCAACGCCGGGATAACGCTGGCGAAACAGGCTGATGGGACCTGCCATCAACATACCGACCATTGGCGGGATACCAAGGCGTAATAGCCCTTTGTTCAGGTGGTTAATGTCGCTAAGTTCGGCTTCAAGCTGGCGAAACTCGGCCAAAATCGCCAGACCGCGCTCAAAAACAACCTGTCCGGTATCGGTCAGCAACAGCCGTCGTCCGTCGCGGATTAACAGCGTGCAGTTCAGCTCGTCTTCAAGGTTCTTCAACATTTTGCTGATGGTGGGTTGGGTGACAAAAAGCTTCTCCGCTGCGCGGGTAAAGCTCTGCTGACGCACCACCTCAACAAAATATCGCAGTGTTCTGATATCCATGATTATTCCTTAAGACTATGCCTGCAATGAGTTTAATTCATTTCAGTCCTGGACGGGTGCTCTCTATACTGGCGCTCTCTATTTTTTAAGGACATACCCTCATGGCTGTGGCGATAAGCCGCGTGACGCCTGCTGTCATTCACCGACTTCAGATACCTGTCCAGGTGCTGTTGTACGCAGGTTTATTTGTATTTGCTCAATATCTTGTCTCCTGGCTGCATTTACCGCTTCCCGCCAATCTGGTTGGGATGGTGCTGATGTTGGCGCTGATTGTCTGTCGGATCATCCCGCTGAGTTGGATACGTGCCGGTGCCCGCTGGTTACTGGCTGAAATGCTACTATTTTTTGTTCCAGCGGTGGTTGCCGTCGTCAACTATACGCAGCTGCTGTTGGTCGATGGCTGGCGTATTTTTGCTGTCATTGCGATAAGCACGCTGATGGTTCTCGGCGCAACCGCGTGGGTGGTGGATAAAGTGTACCGCTATGAAATGAGCAGGTTAAACCGTGAGTAACTTCCAGCTAAGCGTGCTGTGTCTGGTGATTACGCTGGGTATCTATTTTGCCAACAAGCGTCTGTATCGCCGTTTTCGCAAATTGCCGTTGATGCCGCTGGTTCTCACGCCAGCGTTACTGGTGCTGATGCTGGTCTTCGGCCATATCTCCTGGCAAAACTATATCGGTGAATCACACTGGCTGCTGTGGCTATTAGGTCCCGCGACCATTGCCTTCGCTGTTCCGGTTTACGATAACCTCGCGGTGATTAAGCGTCACTGGATGTCGTTGACAGCGGGGGTAATCACGGCGACGCTGGTGGCTGTCACCAGTTCCGTGTGGCTGGCGCGTCTGTTTATGCTGCCTGATGAGATCCAACGTAGCCTGGCGGTACGTTCCGTCACTACGCCTTTTGCGCTGGCAGCGGCAGAACCCTTGGGTGGGCAGCCAGATCTGGTGGCGTTGTTTGTGGTCGTGACCGGTGTATTCGGTATGGCGGTCGGCGATGTGTTGTTTTTACGACTCTCTATCCGCGAAGGTATGGCCAAAGGGGCAGGGTTTGGCGCAGCATCGCACGGTGCAGGTACGGCTCGCTCTTATGAGCTCGGTCAGCAGGAAGGCGTAGTGGCAAGTCTGGTGATGATGCTGTCCGGAGTGGTGATGGTTCTGGTTGCCCCGCTGGTTGCGAGGGTAATGTTCTGAGATTCGGTGATATCCTCCGGCCCGAAAGCCGGAGGATAAGTGAGATTAATGCGCGCGACCTTGCTCCACACCGTACCCGGTTTGGGAACGGATGAACTGCGCACGGAACTGCTCACGCTCACGGTTACCTTCTTCTGAGTTATCCGTGGCAGAGAAGAACCAGATCCCGAGGAATGCAACGCTTATCGAGAACAGCGCCGGATATTCATACGGGAAAATGGCTTTTTCGTGACCGAGGATTTGTACCCAAATTGTTGGACCAAGCACCATCAGCACAACGGCAGTCAGCAGACCTAACCAGCCGCCCATCATGGCACCACGCGTGGTCAGTCTTGACCAGTACATGGAAAGCAGAATGATGGGGAAGTTACAGCTTGCGGCGATGGCAAATGCCAGACCTACCATGAAAGCGATGTTCTGATTTTCGAACAGCACGCCGAGCACGATGGCAATGACACCCAATACCAGTACGGTAATTTTCGAGACGCGCAGTTCTTCACGTTCGGTCGCGCCTTTGCGGAACACGTTAGCGTACAGATCGTGCGACACCGCCGATGCGCCCGCGAGCGTCAGACCGGCAACCACCGCCAGAATGGTGGCAAATGCTACGGCGGAGATAAAGCCGAGGAACAGGTTACCGCCCACTGCATTCGCCAGGTGCACCGCCGCCATGTTGTTACCACCGATCAACGCACCTGCAGCGTCTTTGTACGCCGGATTAGCCCCTACCAGCATGATGGCACCAAAGCCGATGATAAAGGTCAGGATATAGAAATAACCCATAAAACCGGTCGCATAGAACACGCTCTTACGCGCTTCGCGGGCATCGCTGACCGTGAAGAAGCGCATCAGGATGTGCGGCAAGCCTGCCGTACCGAACATCAGACCGAGGCCTAACGACAGCGCGGATATCGGATCTTTAACCAGCCCGCCCGGGCTCATGATTGCGGAGCCTTTCGGGTGTACCGCCATTGCTTCAGTGAACAGATTGTTGAAGCTGAAGCCGACGTGCTTCATCACCATGAAAGCCATAAAGCTGGCGCCGAACAGCAGCAGAACCGCTTTGATGATTTGCACCCAGGTGGTCGCCAACATGCCGCCGAACAGCACATACATCATCATCAATACGCCAACCAACACCACGGCAATGTGATAGTTCAGACCAAACAGCAGTTCAATCAGCTTGCCTGCGCCAACCATCTGCGCGATCAGATACAGTGCGACCACCACCAGCGATCCACATGCTGACAGAATACGGATGGGGCCTTGCTTCAGGCGATAAGAGGCCACGTCGGCAAAGGTGTAGCGACCGAGGTTACGCAGACGTTCAGCAATCAGGAACAGAATGATCGGCCAGCCGACGAGGAAGCCGAGCGAGTAAATCAGCCCGTCATACCCGGAGGTGAAGACCAGCGCGGAAATCCCGAGGAACGAGGCCGCTGACATATAGTCGCCCGCAATCGCTAACCCGTTCTGGAAGCCGGTAATGTTGCCGCCTGCGGTGTAATAGTCATTACGCGAACGCACACGTTTAGACGCCCAGTAGGTAATACCGAGCGTAAAGATGACGAAAATCAGGAACATGATAATCGCCTGCCAGTTGGTTGGCTGGCGTTGGACTGCACCGCTAATAGCATCCGCCGCGTTCGCAGCGAAGGGCAGCGTGGCGGCAAGCGCCGTCAGGACTCTCTTCATGATGCTTTAACCTCGTGCAGAACCGCGTTATTAAGACGGTCGAATTCACCGTTTGCCCGCCAGATATAGATCCCGGTCAGGATAAAGGAAATAAGGATCACGCCGACGCCAATCGGGATACCTCGGGTGACGCTGGTTCCCGCATGCAGTGGGGTGCCCAGCCAGCCAGGTGCAAAAGCAATCAGTAAAATAAAGCTGATATAAACTGCCAGCATGATGATGGACAGAATAGTGGCAAACCGTTGCCGTTTTTCAACTAACTCCCTGAAACGCGCACTGTCTTCTATCCGCTGATAAATTTGGTCATTCATCACAGAGCTCTCCAGAGGTCCCCCTGCGTCTTTCGCGCTACAGGTTCGTTGGCCGCACTCGCCCACCCCAGTCACATAGTGAACTATGCTCCTGGGGATGTGCTCGCTTGCCGCCTTCCTGTAACACGAAATCCTTTGGGGGAGGTTTTTTATATTTCCCCCCCGGTGAAGAGAGGGTAGGGTCAGATTTGTAGGCCGGATAAGACGCTTTCGCGTCGCCATCCGGCATTTTCAGGACTTTGTTATGATGGCATCGCGATGGCCTGCTTCTCTTCGAGCAGTTTCTCTACCACGCCAGGATCGGCGAGGGTCGAGGTATCGCCCAGATTGCTGGTATCGCCCGCCGCAATTTTACGCAGAATGCGGCGCATGATTTTGCCGGAGCGGGTTTTCGGCAGTGAGTCGGTCCAGTGCAGCACGTCTGGCGTTGCCAGCGGGCCAATTTCTTTTCGTACCCAGTTGCGAACCTCGGCGTACAACTCAGGTGACGGCTCTTCGCCGTGATTCAGCGTGACGTAGGCGTAAATGGCCTGGCCTTTAATACTATGTGGAATGCCGACCACGGCGGCCTCGGCAATCTTTGGATGCGACACCAGCGCCGACTCGATTTCTGCTGTACCCAGGCGGTGACCCGAGACGTTCAGCACGTCATCCACGCGTCCGGTTATCCAGTAATAACCATCTTCATCACGGCGTGCGCCGTCGCCGCTGAAGTACATATTCTTGAAGGTAGAGAAGTAGGTTTGCTCAAAGCGTTCGTGATCGCCAAACAGTGTTCTCGCCTGACCCGGCCAGGAGTCGGTGATCACCAGGTTGCCTTCGGTCGCCCCTTCCTGCGGATTGCCCTCGTTATCAACGATGGCCGGTTGTACGCCAAAGAATGGACGGGTTGCGGAACCCGCTTTCAGCTCGGTGGCGCCCGGCAGTGGGGTGATCATGAACCCCCCGGTTTCGGTCTGCCACCAGGTATCGACGACCGGGCATTTTTCGTTACCGATCTTCTTCCAGTACCACTCCCATGCTTCCGGGTTAATCGGCTCGCCAACGGAACCTAAAATGCGCAGTGATGAACGGTTAGTGCCTTCTATCGCCTTATCACCTTCTGCCATCAGGGCGCGGATAGCCGTTGGTGCAGTATAGAGGATGGTGACCTGGTGCTTGTCCACGACCTGTGACATACGCGCCGGGGTCGGCCAGTTAGGTACGCCTTCAAACATCAGCGTGGTGGCACCGCAGGCCAGTGGGCCGTACAGCAGGTAGCTGTGGCCGGTAACCCAACCCACATCAGCGGTACACCAGTAGATATCGTCCTGATGGTAATCAAACACATACTTAAAGGTCGTTGCCGCGTAGACCAGATATCCGCCGGTAGTATGCAGCACGCCTTTTGGCTTACCGGTTGAACCAGAGGTATACAGGATAAACAGCGGATCTTCCGCATTCATTTCTGCCGGCTGATGTTCCGGGCTCGCTTTCTCGATAAGATCGGACCACCATAGATCGCGGCCTTCCTTCCAGTCCGTTTTTCCGCCGGTACGTTTGAGGACAATGACATGCTCAACCGTCTTCACATTCGGGTTTTTCAGCGCATCATCAACGTTCTTTTTCAGCGGGATACCGCGCCCGGCACGTACGCCTTCATCGGCGGTGATCACCAGACGTGAATTGGAATCGATAATACGTCCGGCAACGGCTTCTGGAGAGAAACCGCCAAAGATGACCGAATGTACCGCGCCAATACGGGCGCAGGCCAGCATGGCAACCGCGGCTTCCGGGACCATTGGCATATAAATAGCCACGACATCGCCTTTTTTAACCCCCAAATCCAGAAGGGTATTAGCAAAACGGCAGACATCGCGATGCAGTTCGCGATAGGTAATATTTTTACTCTGGGTAGCATCATCGCCTTCCCAGATAATGGCGGTGCGATCGCCGTTTTCCTGTAGGTGGCGATCAAGGCAGTTTGCTGCCAGATTCAGCGTGCCGTCTTCGTACCATTTAATGGATACGTTGCCAGGGGCAAAAGAGGTGTTCTTTACCTGGCTGTACGGTGTGATCCAATCAAGAATTTTTCCCTGCTCGCCCCAAAATGTGTCGGGATCGGTAATGGACTGTTGGTATTTCGCTTCGTACTGCTCCGGGTTGATCAGGCAACGGTCCGCAATATTTGCGGGAATAGCGTGTTTGTGTATTTGGCTCATGGCTTTTGTTCTCCTTGTAGGATGTTAATAATATGTCGCACAAACGTTAAATGTAGGGGCTTTGCAAGTTTTGTTTAGTATTTGGGCGACAGATCACGCAATAACCGAATTGTGCAAATTAGCGGCAAACTGAATTTTGAAGAGAACTAGCAAAAATTGATTAAACATCGCGATAACATGCGGTTATATAGAGAGTTTTGAAAAGGTGATCTGTGTCGGGTATAGACAAAAGAGTAAGGGGTTAGAGGGGGTGAATAACTCTAAAGTGGTATTTTACATACACTTACAATTGATTAAAAACAACATTTCTTGTGGGGTTTCTTGTTACAAATAGGGTGGAGCAATGTCATGACAGTATTGTGTGGTTGCTGTTATGGAAAACAATAAAAGAACCGCCATTGCAGATAATGGCGACATCTGGATGAGACCCCTATGGCAAGGACAAAATCACGCGTACGCCGTTTCTTCAGCCTGATATTACCGTTTTTATTTATTACTGCCGTTCACGCTGAGCAAACCTCTGTACCCGCAAAGACCGTCACCGTTGAAGCGAAGAATGAAACCTTCGCCCCTCAGCATCCTGATCAATACCTCTCCTGGAAAGCCACGTCTGAACAGTCAGCCCGTGAAGATGCGCTGGCAGAAGACCCTCGCCTGGTGATCCTGTGGGCGGGATATCCTTTCTCCCGCGATTACAACAAACCGCGTGGACACGCGTATGCGGTTACCGATGTGCGTGAAACGTTACGTACCGGTGCGCCAAAAACGGCTGAAGATGGTCCGTTGCCGATGGCCTGCTGGAGCTGTAAAAGCCCGGATGTGGCACGTCTGATCCAGAAAGACGGTGAAGATGGGTACTTCCACGGTAAATGGGCGCGTGGCGGCCCGGAAATTGTTAACAACCTCGGCTGTGCTGACTGCCATAACACGGCATCAGCAGATTTCGCGAAAGGGAAACCGGAACTGACGCTGTCGCGTCCTTATGCCGAGCGAGCGATGGAAACCATTGGCAAACCGTTTGAAAAAGCCAGCCGCTTTGATCAGCAATCCATGGTCTGCGGTCAGTGCCACGTGGAGTACTACTTCGACGGTAAGAACAAAGCCGTTAAGTTCCCATGGGATGACGGTATGAAAGTCGAGAACATGGAGAAATACTACGACAACATAGCTTTCTCTGACTGGACCAACTCTCTGTCTAAAACCCCAATGCTGAAAGCGCAGCACCCGGAGTATGAAACCTGGAGTGCGGGCATTCACGGTAAGAACAACGTGACCTGTATCGACTGCCACATGCCGAAAGTGCAGAACGCAGAAGGTAAAATCTACACCGACCATAAGATTGGTAACCCGTTCGACAACTTCCCACAGACTTGCGCCAACTGCCACACCCAGGACAAAGCGTCTCTGCAAAAAGTGGTTGCTGAGCGTAAGCAAGCGATTCATGACCTGAAAATCAAAGTTGAAGATCAACTGGTCCATGCGCACTTCGAAGCGAAGGCTGCGTGGGATGCGGGTGCGACGGAAGCGGAAATGAAGCCGATTCTGGAAGACATTCGCCACGCACAATGGCGCTGGGATCTGTCGATTGCTTCTCACGGTATCCATATGCACGCACCGGAAGAAGGCCTGCGGATGCTGGGTAGCGCGATGGATAAAGCCGCTGATGCACGTACCAAACTGGTCCGTCTGCTGGCGACCAAAGGCATCACGCATGAAATCCCACTGCCGGATATATCTACCAAAGAGAAAGCCCAGCAGGCGATTGGTCTGAACATGCAGCAAATTAACGCTGAGAAGCAGGACTTCATCAAAACGGTGATTCCGCAATGGGAAGATCAGGCGCGTAAAAACGGTCTGTTAAGCCAATAACCCCATTCCGCCTCGCAAGGGGCGGATAACTCAACGGAGTGAATATGAGCGTATTACGTTCGTTATTAACTGCTGGGGTGCTGGCGTCAGGTCTGTTCTGGAGCCTGAGCGGGATAACCGCCACGCCAACCCCACAGGAGTCAGATCAACGCTGGACGGTCACCCAACAGCGTAATCCGGATGCGGCGTGCCTCGATTGTCACAAGCCGGATACCGAAGGCATGCATGGTAAACATGCAGAAGTCATCAACCCAAATAATAAACTGCCGGTTACCTGCACCAACTGTCACGGCCAGCCATCTCCAAACCACCGTGAAGGGGTGAAGGATGTGATGCGCTTTAACGAGCCGATGTACAACGTGGAGCAGCAGAACAGCGTCTGTATGTCCTGTCACCTGCCTGAGCAGTTGCAAAAAGCGTTCTGGCCGCACGATGTTCACGTGACGAAAGTAGCGTGCGCCAGCTGTCACTCACTGCATCCGAAGCAAGACACGATGCAGACGCTAAGCGATAAAGGACGGATCAAGATTTGCGTCGATTGCCACAGCGATCAGCGTAACAATCCAAACTTTAACCCGGCGTCTATTCCCTTGCTTAAGGAGCATCCATGAGTTGCTCTCGTCGCCAGTTTATCACCGGCGTCGGCGCGCTGGTGGCTGTTAGCGGGACGGCGGGACGCGTCGTAGCGAAGACGTTAAACATTAATGGCGTGCGTTACGGCATGGTACATGATGAGTCATTATGCATCGGCTGTACCGCGTGCATGGATGCCTGTCGGGAAGTTAACAGCGTACCGGAAGGCGTCTCGCGTCTGACGATCATTCGCAGTGAACCGCTGGGGACGTTTCCCGATGTGAAGTATCGTTTCTTCCGCCATTCGTGCCAGCACTGCGATCACGCACCCTGCGTTGACGTCTGCCCGACGGGGGCATCGTACCGCGATGCCGCCAGCGGCATTGTGGATGTGAACCCGGATCTGTGCGTCGGTTGCCAGTATTGCATCGCCGCCTGTCCTTATCGCGTGCGCTTTATTCATCCGGTCAGCAAGACGGCGGATAAATGCGATTTTTGCCGCAAAACCAACCTGAAAGCGGGCAAGCAGCCCGCCTGCGTGGAGTCATGTCCGACGAAAGCGCTGACGTTTGGTAATCTGGACGACCCCAACAGCGAAATCTCGCGGTTGTTGCACCAGAAAAATACCTACCGTTACAAGCTGGCGCTGGGCACGAAACCGAAGGTCTACCGCGTTCCCTTTAAATATGGGGAGGTGAGCCAATGACACCCGCTTCTGCATTTCATTTTGAATCACTGGTGTGGGACTGGCCCATTGCCATCTATCTGTTTCTGATAGGCATCTCTGCCGGGCTGGTGACACTGTCGGTATTGTTACGACGGCTGCACCCGGAAGCGGGCGGTGCTGACAGCACGTTGCTGCGCACCACGCTGGTACTGGGACCGGGAGCCATTATTCTTGGTCTGCTGATCCTGGTATTCCACCTGACGCGTCCATGGACTTTCTGGAAGCTGATGTTCCACTACAGCTTCACGTCAGTGATGTCGATGGGGGTCATGCTGTTTCAGTTGTACATGGTGGTGTTGGTGCTGTGGTTGGCAAAAATCTTTGAAAAAGAGGTGATTGCCTTACAACAGCGCTTCATTCCACGCCTGAGCATTGTGCCGAAACTGCTGGCGTTGATCGCACCGTTCCACCGGATGCTTGAAACGGTGATGCTGGTGCTGGCGGTACTGCTCGGGGCGTACACCGGGTTCTTGCTGTCGGCGTTGAAATCCTACCCGTTCCTGAATAACCCGATCCTGCCGGTACTGTTCCTGTTTTCTGGGATCTCCTCCGGTGCTGCAGTGGCGTTAATCGCCATGGCATTACGCCATCGTAGTAACCCACACAGCACTGAAGCGCACTTTGTCCACCGTATGGAAACGCCGGTGGTGTGGCTGGAAATCTTCCTGCTGGCGGCTTTCTTTGTCGGGCTGGCGCTGGGTGATGACGGCAAAATGCGCGCGCTGGCTGCTGCCTTGGGCGGTGGGTTCTGGACCTGGTGGTTCTGGCTGGGTGTGGCAGGGCTTGGACTGATCCTCCCGATGTTGTTGAAACCGTGGGCGAATCGTAGCTCAACGTTTCATGGCGTACTGGCGGTATGTGGTGCCAGCCTGACTGGTGTTTTACTGCTGCGTTTCTTTATTTTGTATGCAGGACAGCTAACCGTTGCGTAAGGTGATATCTGGACGTCTTCCTTCCTGAAGCCGGTTTTCTGGCTCTGTTGTTAAGTTTCGGGGTCAACGTGTTGACCCCGCTTGTCGCGCTGGTGGGGCTCCGCCGGCGCTGGCAGGGTGTGATGCAGCTGGCCTGCGTGGGGACGTGGACGCAATTTACGCTACAGCTGATCGCTTTTGCCATTCTGTTCTTCTGTTTTATGACCAGCGACTTCTCGGTTGTCTATGTTGCTCAGCATAGCTATAGCCTGCTGCCGTGGGGACTAAAACTGGCGGCGGTGTGGGGCGGTCATGAAGGATCGCTGCTGCTGTGGGTGCTGTTTCTTTCCGGCTGGAGCGCGCTGTTCGCTCTTCGCTATCGGCGTGATACCGACGCGCTTTTTCCGCTGACGCTCTGCGTCCTGTCAATGATGTTGGCCTTACTGCTGCTGTTTGTCGTGGTGTGGTCCGATCCGTTCGTGCGCATCTTCCCGCCAGCCATTGAAGGACGCGATCTTAATCCGATGTTGCAGCATCTTGGGCTAATCCTCCACCCTCCGCTGCTCTATCTGGGTTACGGTGGATTGATGGTTGCGGCTGGGGTTGCGCTGGCTTCGCTGCTGCGTGGCGGCTTTAGCGCAGAAACTGCATGGGTCTGCTGGCGCTGGGCTTTACCCGGCTGGTGTGCGTTGACGCTGGGCATCATCCTCGGCTCCTGGTGGGCGTACTGCGAGCTGGGTTGGGGCGGCTGGTGGTTCTGGGACCCGGTGGAAAATGCCTCTTTATTACCCTGGCTTTCTGCCAGCGCGTTGCTGCATAGTTTGTATGTCTCGCGCCAGCGCGGGCTCTTCCGTCACTGGTCGCTGCTGCTGGCCATCGTCACACTGATTCTATCGCTGCTCGGGACGCTGATTGTGCGTTCCGGCATCCTGGTGTCTGTTCATGCTTTCGCGCTGGATAATGTCCGCGCCGCGCCGCTGTTTGCACTATTTTCCGTCTTAAGCCTGGCGTCGCTCGGGCTGTACGCCTGGCGGGCACAGGATGGTCGCCAAACTGCGCGTTTCGGCGGTTGGTCGCGCGAGATGTTAATTCTGGTCGCGTTACTGCTTTTTTGTGCGGTGCTACTGATTGTGCTGATCGGCACGCTCTATCCCATGATTTACGGTCTGTTTGGCTGGGGGCGACTCTCGGTTGGCGCACCGTACTTTAACCGCGCCACGTTGCCGTTTGGGTTATTGATGCTGGCGGTCATCGTTATCGCAACCATCAGAAGCTGGAAAGGATCGCTGCGAAGCCAGCTTCCGGCCCTGTTAGCGCACAGTGGGGTACTGGTTTTCGCGGCGGGGATCGTGTTTTCCAGTGGCAGTCGTCAGGAGATTAGCCTGAATCTGAGTCCGGGCCAGCAGGTTGAGCTGGCAGGTTATCTCTTCCGTTTTGAGCGCCTCGACCTGGAAGCAAAAGGAAATTACACCAGTGAAAAAGCACTGATTTCGCTGTGGCAGGATGAGAAACGTATCGGCAGTCTTCAACCCGAACGGCGCTTCTATGCCGCGCGTCGCCAGCAAATGATGGAGCCGGGTATCCGCTGGAATCTGCTGCATGACTGGTATGCGGTAATGGGCGAAAAAACAGGGCAGGATCGTTATGCCATGCGCTTATACGTGCAAAGCGGCGTGCGCTGGATTTGGGGGGGGGGACTGCTGATGGTATTTGGTGCGCTGCTGAGCGGCTGGCGGGGAAGGAAACGCCCTGAGTTATTGCCTGATGGCGCTGCGCTTATCAGGCCTACGAGTGAAAAGCCTGGTAGGCCGGATAAGGCGTTCACGCCGCCATCCGGCAAAACGATGTTACTTATGCTCTTGCTGATTTTTCTACCTTTCATCACGCATGCTCAGGTTGTGGACACCTGGCGCTTTGCAAACCCGCAACAGCAGGAAAAGGCGCTGTTTATTGCCAGCCAACTGCGGTGTCCACAATGCCAAAACCAAAACTTACTGGAATCCAATGCGCCGGTGGCGGTCAGTATGCGTCACCAGGTTTATAGCATGGTTGAAGAGGGTAAAAACGAAGCAGAGATCACTGCCTGGATGACCGCGCGTTACGGTGATTTCGTTCGTTATAACCCCCCACTGAATGAGCAAACGCTGCTGCTATGGGCGCTACCGTGCGTGTTATTGCTGCTGATGGGCGTGGTGATTTGGCGGGTGAGATCGCGCCAGCGTACTGAGGAGGACGAGCGATGAGTCACTCCGAACGCGCCGTGGCACCGTTTCGTCCGATGCCGGTAAAACGGCTGGTTACCGCGGTTGTGATGATGGTTATTGCCTGCATCGGAGGTTATCTGTTAACGCCAAAATGGCAGGCTGTCCGTCAGGAGCAAGCACGACTGGCCGACCCATTGCACGCGTTCTCTGATGAAAATATTCAGGAAAAACAGCTGCTTTCTTTGCAGTCGCAGATTCGTGCCACGCCACAGGACGGTGTGTTATGGGCGCAACTGGGGGAATATTATCTTTGGCAAAATGCGTATCACAATGCACTGCTGGCCTATGAGCAGGCGCTGCGTTTTCGGGGTGAAAACGCCGAAATCTATTCGGCGTTGGCGACGGTATTGTATTACCAGGCCGGACAGCATATGACACCGCAAACGCACGAAATGATAGATAAATCCCTGGCGCTGGACGGCAACGAAGTCACCGCGCTGATGCTGTTGGCTTCTGATGCGTTTATGCAGGCTGATTACGTACAGGCGATTTCAATGTGGCAAAAAGTAATGGATTTAAACTCGCCAAGGGTGAATCGTGCGCAGTTGATCGACTCCATTAATATGGCGAAGTTGTTGCAGAATCGGCAAAAATAAATTTGTTTTTTTTGTGATTTGTATCATTTTGCCTGTTTAAAAAACAGGCAGTCGAACAAGTGGGTAAAAAAAACTCACGGAAGAACTTCTTCATTTTTTATCAAATAAAAATTCTTTTATAACAAAAAGTTATTCATGATTACCGATATAAACTCGCGTTTTTATGCATAATTTCAGCTAAACCCCCTGTTCTGAAAGGCTTGCGCGAGATAGCGTGCAAATGATAATGATAATAAGCGTTAAAAAACTCTATAAACGAACGCAACACAAATCATACCCTTTCAGTATGTACTGTTCTCGCATTTTTATATGCGGAATAGCGCTCCATCGAGGAAGTCCGTTGTTATGAAAAATTTGAAAGTCAGCCTGGCATGGCAGATCCTCATCGCCATGGTGCTGGGCATTTTGCTAGGGAGTTACCTGCACTACCATAGTGACAGCCGCGAATGGCTGGTATTAAACCTGCTGCAACCGGCGGGTGATATCTTTATCCACCTGATTAAAATGATCGTCGTGCCCATTGTAATTTCCACGCTGATTGTGGGTATCGCCGGGGTGGGGGATGCAAAACAGCTGGGCCGTATTGGCGCCAAAACCATTATCTATTTCGAAGTGATCACCACCGTGGCGATTATCCTCGGTATTACGCTGGCAAACGTATTCCAGCCAGGTACCGGTGTTGATATGTCGCAGCTGGCGACTGTGGATATTTCGAAATATCAAAGCACAACGGCAGAAGTGCAGAGTCATGCACATGGCCTGATGGGTACAATTTTGTCACTGGTGCCGACCAACATCGTTGCGTCGATGGCGAAAGGTGACATGCTGCCGATTATCTTCTTCTCAGTGCTGTTCGGTTTAGGTCTGTCTTCTCTGCCTGCCACGCACCGTGAACCGCTGGTTACCGTGTTCCGCTCTATCTCCGAAACCATGTTTAAAGTGACCCACATGGTCATGCGTTATGCGCCGGTCGGTGTCTTTGCGCTGATCGCCGTCACGGTCGCAAACTTTGGCTTTGCCTCCTTGTGGCCGTTGGCGAAGCTGGTGCTGTTGGTGCATTTTGCCATCCTGTTCTTTGCACTGGTGGTGCTGGGTATCGTGGCGCGTGTCTGTGGTCTGAGTATCTGGATCTTAATCCGTATCCTGAAGGATGAGCTGATTCTGGCGTATTCAACCGCCAGTTCTGAGAGCGTACTGCCGCGTATTATTGAGAAAATGGAAGCCTACGGTGCACCGGCATCAATCACCAGTTTCGTGGTGCCGACCGGCTATTCATTCAACCTGGATGGTTCGACGTTGTACCAGAGTATCGCCGCTATCTTTATTGCCCAGCTGTACGGTATTGACCTGTCGTTGTGGCAGGAAATCGTGCTGGTACTGACGCTGATGGTAACCTCGAAAGGGATTGCAGGTGTGCCGGGCGTATCGTTTGTGGTGCTGTTGGCGACGCTGGGCAGTGTGGGGATCCCGTTGGAAGGTCTGGCATTTATCGCCGGTGTTGACCGTATTCTCGATATGGCGCGTACTGCGCTGAACGTGGTGGGTAACGCGCTGGCGGTACTGGTAATCGCCAAGTGGGAACACAAATTTGACCGCAAGAAAGCGCTGGCCTATGAGCGTGAAATATTAGGTAAGTTTGATAAGACCGCTTTGTAGGCCGGATAAGGCAACGCCGCCATCCGGCAACCTGCTCCGGGTTGCCTGATGGCGCTACGCTATCAGGCCTACAACGACTACGTTCATCCGGCAATGCCAACCGTTACCCGTTCGTTAACTTATCAAACTCTTCGCAGCCGGTATCGAATCCTTCTGTACAGCTCAGATTCAGCCAGTGCAGCGCCTTCTGTTTATTCTTTTCGATAAAACCCTGCTCGCCGTTTAAGAACATCATCCCGGCCCAGTATTCGGAATACCCGGTGCGAGAAATGGCCGAGCTACGTTTGAAATACCAGGTGGCTTTCTCATCGTCGGCAGGAATACCCACGCCATTGGCGTAGATCAGTCCGAGCAGCATTTGCGCATCGACAGCGGAGTCGTTCTCCAGGTTTTCCGAGGCGTTTTGCAGCAATGTAATCGCTTTGGGGTAATCTGTGTGCCCGGCCTGCGTGTTCACCAGAATTCTCGCCAGCGTAATTTCCCCCGCCTTACTACCTGCCTGGGTCGCTTTTTCGGCCAGCGTTTTGGCTTGTGGATAATCCAGACTGACTGGGTTGGTTATCTTAATTTGCGCCAGTAAGGCCCAGGCATCCGCATCACCGCTGTCGGCTGCTTTTTGGGCCCAGTATTCGGCTTTGCTCAAATCGCCTGAACTAAACCAGGTATCGGCGAGAAAGTATTGTGCGCGTCGGTCTCCAGATTCGGCTGCCTTCAGAAACTGACTGCCAGGCTCTTCGGCATGAACAAAGCCTGTTATTAGCAACATCAAGGCGAAAAGTCGTTTCATCTTATATTTAGATTTAGAGTAGGGAATGGACAGTATAGAGAGATTATTGGCATAAAAAAACGGCCTCCGAATGGAGGCCGTCAGGGGAAGCTTAACCCATCGCGCTTTCGCGCAGGCTGGCTTTCAGCTTGGTGTACTCATCAATCACATACTGTTCGGCAGCACGCTGATCGGCAATGCGTTCAACATTAACGGCACAGTATTTGTACTCCGGCGTTTTGGTAATCGGGCTTAAGTTCTCGGTTACCAGTTCATTACATGCACCAATCCACCATTGATAGGTCATGTAAATCGCGCCTTTGTTTGGACGATCGCTTACTGCAGCGCGGGTGATAACCCGGCCTTTACGCGAGTTAACCCACACTAGCTCTTCATCCTGAATGCCTAGGCGTTCAGCGTCAGCAGTGTTGATCTGGGCATAGCCCGGCTCATCAGCCAACGCAGCCAGTGCCGCACAGTTACCGGTCATAGAACGGCAAGAGTAGTGGCCGACTTCACGCACCGTTGACAGTACCATTGGGTACTCTGGGGTGAGTTTGTCGATTGGCGCTACCCAGTCACAAGTGAAGAACTGCGCCAGGCCGTTCGGGGTGTCAAACTTCTCTTTGAAGAGGTAAGACGTACCCTGATCGGCGTCTGAGGTGTCGCGGCAAGGCCACTGGATATAACCCAGTTCGCCCATCTTCTCGTAAGTGGCACCGTAGAAATCCGGGCACAGATGACGCAACTCGTCCCAGATTTCCTGGGTGTTGTTGTAGTGCATCGGGTAACCCATACGGGTGGCAATTTCACTGATAATCTGCCAGTCCGTTTTCAGATCCCACTTCGGCTCAACGGCTTTAAAGAAGCGCTGGAAGCCACGGTCAGCCGCGGAGAATACGCCTTCATGCTCACCCCATGACGTAGACGGTAAAATAACGTCTGCGGCAGCAGCGGTTTTGGTCATGAAGATATCCTGCACGATGACCAGTTCCAGATCTTCAAAGCCTTTGCGCACTGCGGAGAGTTCAGCATCGGTCTGTAATGGATCTTCACCCATAATGTAGGCCGCACGAACTTCGCCATGGGCCGCACGGTGCGGCAGCTCGCTGATGCGATAGCCGGTGTGTGCAGGCAGGCTTTCCACGCCCCAGGCTTTGGCGAATTTCTCGCGGTTAGCCGGATCTTTCACGTACTGATAGCCCGGATAGGTATCCGGCAGCGCACCCATGTCACATGCGCCCTGAACGTTGTTCTGGCCACGAACCGGGTTAACACCGACGCTTGGCTTACCGAGGTTACCGGTCAGCATGGCGAGGCTGGTCAGTGAACGCACGGTTTCCACGCCCTGATAGAACTGGGTAACACCCATGCCCCACAGGATGGCCGCGCTTTTCGCCGAAGCATACATACGTGCAGCCTGACGGATATCCTGAGCGCTAACGCCAGTAATATCTTCGACGGACTCCGGCGTATAGCCTTCGACAATCTTGCTGTACTCTTCGAATCCTTCCGTACGCGAGGCGACAAACGCCTGGTCGTACAGTTTTTCTTCGATGATGACATGACCCATAGCGTTAAGCAGCGCGATGTTCGAGCCGTTTCTCAACGCGATGTGCATGTCGGCAATACGCGCAGTTTCAATTTTGCGCGGATCGCAGACGATAATTTTCGCCCCGTTGCGTTTAGCGTTGATCACGTGATTCGCCACGATAGGGTGGGAATCCGCCGGGTTGTACCCGAAGATGAACACTAAATCTGTGTTATCAATTTCATTGATAGCATTACTCATTGCGCCGTTACCGACCGATTGGTGCAGACCTGCAACCGAAGGGCCGTGTCAGACGCGAGCGCAGCAGTCAACGTTATTGGTACCAATAACGGCGCGCGCGAATTTTTGCATTACATAGTTGGTTTCGTTACCCGTACCGCGAGATGAACCGGTCGTCTGAATGGCGTCCGGGCCATACTTCGCTTTGATGGCGCTCAGGCGATCGGCGACGTAATTAAGCGCTTCATCCCAGGAAACGGATTCCAGTTTGCCGCCACGCTGGCGACGGATCATTGGGGTCTTCAGACGAGGGGTCAGGATCTGGGTATCATTAATAAAATCCCAGCCATAGTAGCCCTTCAGACACAGGGTACCCTGGTTGGTTTTCCCCTGCGCCGCTTCAGCCCGGACGATTTTGCCGTTATCGACCACCAGGTTGATTTTGCAACCTGATGCGCAATATGGGCAAACCGTGACGACTTTTTTCATCGGTCTCGCTCCAGTTAATCAAATCGCGCATACGCGCTTGTCGCTTTCGTTATGCATCTTTTATGCCATGTTTTTATCAGGGGCATTCGCCGATAATACGGGCGAATTTTGCGCAAAACCCTGACGAAAAACAGGCTGTCGTCATATTTGACGTGACGAATCTTCAATACGTGACGCCCCGGCAGTGTGACCGAGGTTATGTTTCCCACATGTCCTTGTGCCTTATCGCTGTCACTCTGTGCAGAATCAATCACACTCATTTAAGTTGGCCAGAAATGGGGAGGAACGATGAAGCCAGCCATACTGGTTGTGGATGATGACGAGGCAATCTGCACATTGCTCCAGGATGTGCTGAGTGAACACGTCTTTGCGGTGACCGCCTGTCATACCGGACAGGATGCGCTGCGCTGCGTTGATACTCAGCCGGATATCGCGCTGGTATTGCTGGACATGATGTTGCCCGATATTAATGGCCTGATGGTGCTTCAGCAGGTGCAAAAAATAAGACCGGGATTACCGGTGGTGATGCTGACAGGGTTAGGTAGCGAATCGGATGTGGTTGTGGGGCTGGAAATGGGGGCTGACGATTATATCGGCAAACCGTTCAATGCGCGGGTACTGGTGGCGCGGGTAAAAGCCGTGCTCAGGCGTGTCGGTGTTTTAACACCTGAAAGCAGCGGTCCACAAACCACGGGGTTATCCTTTAATGGCTGGCATCTGGATACCGCAGGTTGTCAGTTACGTAATCCTCAGCAGTTGAAGGTGGACCTGACGCAGGGCGAATACAGTCTGCTGCTGGCGCTGGCACAGAACGCCCGCCGGGTGCTTAGCCGCGAACAATTGCTGGAGTTGACGCGCAGCGACAGCGTTGAGGTGTTTGACCGCACTATTGATGTGTTAATCATGCGACTACGGCGAAAGATAGAGGTTAACCCTCATCAGCCGATGTTGATTAAAACCCTGCGCGGGCTGGGTTACGTTTTTGCCGCCGACGTGCAGCATCACGATAAGGCGGCGTGATCTGCGCAGTTGCCGGATGCGGCGTAAACGCCTTATCCGGCCTACAAAAGCGATAACGACCCCGTAGGCCTGATAAGCGTAGCGCATCAGGCATCAGCCATTCCGGCTTTTAACTCCTCCAGCGTTTTTGCGCCGTCGATTGCATTGGCACACAGCAGGCTTGCCCGCGCGCAGGCGTGTGCCAGCCTGATACTGTCCGCTAACGACCAGCGCTCGTGGCAGCCATACAGAAAACCGGCGCAAAATGCATCTCCTGCCCCGACACTGCCGACGATCTCTTCCTGGGCCAGAAATTGTGAGGGTATCCAGGTGCCAGCCTGATCAGGATCTTCACCCCATGCGCCTTCCGGACAGTGGATCACCACCCGCTGGCGTACACCCGCGTCCAGTAGTTCACGGGCGGCAGTAGCGATGTGCGGAATATGCAATTCGCCGTTGGGCTGGCGGATCTCCAGTCTGCTGAATTCCCCGGCCTCCAGTTCATTGATCACCAGATAGTCGAGATGGCGAAGCGCTGGCATCACCAGTGGCTGGTAGCGAGGATCGCCTTTGCGTGAGACCAGATCCAGTGACGTTTCAAAGCCATTTTCACGCATTTGTGCCAGTAGTCGTGCGCTTCGCGTACCGAACTCGTCGTCAGGCATGTCCAGACTATCGAGCAGCAGCAGATAGCCCAGATGGAAAATTTTCATCGAGGTATCCAGCAGCTCAAACGCAGGCAGATCGAGTAGCCGATTGGCACCCGGTGAGTGAAAAAAGGTGCGCTGGCCGCTGGGATCGGTCATCACCTGCGACATCGACGTGGGGGCTGATGTCGTGCGCTGAACATGCTGGCGATTAACGTGATACTGTTCCAGCATCGCCATGATATAGTCGCCATCGCTGTCCTTGCCAATTAAGCCCACTGCCTGCAACGGTAGCCCGGTGTGCATTTTTGCCAGCGTGAGCAATACGTTAAGCGGAGCCCCCCCCGTTGCGCGTTCGCTATGGGTTATCTCCGCCAGCCAGCCGCGTTCTGGCCACTGCACAATCTGATGTACATGATCGACCAGCATGTTACCTGCGGCGATAATGCCTTTACGTTCCATCAGATCTGCCCCGCGCTACCAAAAATACGCATCTGTTCAGAAACGGTATCGGTAATGGCTTCCTCAATACTCAGCAGCAGTTCGGCGAATTCGTCGTACAGCGGTTGGCGATTAGCCATACGCGACTCTACCGCAGCCAGTGCCGCCTGCGACATACCGGTGTAGAAGTTGATTTTGTGAATGCCAAGCTCGATTGCCCGACGGAAATCGTCGTCGCTAATGCCGGAGCCGCCGTGTAGTACCAGCGGAATTGCCGCCTGTTGGCGAATAGCGTCCAGACGGGGAAAATCGAGTTGTGGCACGCCTTTGTACTTGCCGTGTGCATTGCCAATAGCAACGGCCAGCGCATCAATACCGGTTCGATCGACGAAATCCCGTGCCAGCATGGGGTCGGTAAACAATGATTCATCGGCATGACCATACAGTGCTCCGCCTTCATCGCCGCCCACCGCACCGAGCTCTGCTTCCACCGACACACCCACCGCATGACACATCTTCACGACTTCGCGGGTTTGACGGATATTGTCTTCGTATTCCAGCGTGGAACCATCAAACATGACCGAACTGAAGCCTAAGCGCAGCGCCCGAACCACTGACTCAAAGTGCAGGCCGTGGTCAAGGTTTAGTACCACCGGAATATCATGGCGTGCGGCTTCAAATTTGACCGCTTCGACGAGGGAGTCCAGCGAGATATATTTAAAATGCACTTCGGCAATGTTGATAATAAAAGGCGAACGTTCCTGTTTTGCGGCGGCAAACAGCGCGCGCAGGAAGTGTGAGTCCAGTACGTTAAATGCCCCTAAGGCATAGCGGTGCTCGCGGGCATGGGCAAGCCCATCGGCGAGGGAAATTAACGGCATAATACGCTCCTTGGTTAACGGAACAGGCGGTACTCGTTACACAGCACCAGATGCGCCGGTTCGTCTTCTTCAATGTCGTTATAGCGGGCTATCGGTTGCAGAAAATGGTTATCGTGGTCGTCGTCATTGACGGAAGAAACCTCACCGACCAGCACGTCACCAAACCCTTCCTCAGCCCAGAAGCTGTGATACAGACCGGGCGTCAAACAGATGCTTTCCCCTGGTGCCAGGCGTAGCTGGCTACCTGCAGCATGGGTTTGTCGGCAACCATCAATGACCACATTGACGTCGCTGTCCTCCGTTTGTTCTCTGATACCGGCGTTCCACAGTTCGACAATCAGATTGCCGCCGCCGCGATTGATGATGTCTTCACGCTTGCGCCAGTGAAAATGCATCGGCGTAACCTGGGCATCGCGAACATGCATGATCTTCTCTGCGTAGCACTTCTCGTATGGCATGCCTTTTGGCGAGCCATTTCGCAGGGTGAACAGCGTTAAGCCCTGAGCGGCGAAATTGTCGCCGCCAA
Organism: Citrobacter sp. Igbk 14; assembly: GCF_028069825.1. Lineage (NCBI taxonomy): Bacteria > Pseudomonadati > Pseudomonadota > Gammaproteobacteria > Enterobacterales > Enterobacteriaceae > Citrobacter > Citrobacter sp. Igbk 14. The sequence goes on along the minus strand of NZ_JANEWM010000013.1, from coordinate 19,161 downwards.
ATGCGGTGACATCCCAACCCAATTTGAGGTCAAAGACTTCACTCCAGGCGGAAGCATCAAGTTTTCGCCATTGCGTGGGTGGGAAGCTGGCGAAAGCGGGGAGATGCACGTCGTGCTGGGAAAAAAACTGGCGTGTGTGGCCAAGAATTTCGTTTATTGCGGAGCGTTTCATGGACAGAATTCTCCTGAGTATAATGCCGAATGGCGCTGTGCTTATCCGGCCCACAAATTCATATCGATCTTGTAGGCGGGATACGGCATTTTTGCCGCCATCCGGCGTTGTTGTGGCGGGTTATTTCACCGTCCAACCCTTATAGCTACCGACGTTGTTTTTATCGATCATCGTCACTGGGATCAGCACAGGTTCTTTCGGCGCGGGTTTCCCCTGTAATATGTCATAGCCGATTTCGACTGCCTTGGCTGCCATTACCTGCGGATCTTGTGCCGGAGTCGCCACAAATAGTGAGTTTTCGCGCTTCAACGCTTCTTCGCCGTCCGGCGATCCATCTACGCCGACAATAAAGAATTCATTGCGCTGTGCCTGTTTCGCTGCCAGATCGGCACCGATCGCAGTCGGATCGTTAATGGCGAATACGCCGTCGATCTTCGGATTAGCCGCCAGCAGTGCGGTCATAATCTCCAGGCCGCCTTCGCGACTGCCTTTGGCGTTTTGGTTATGTGATAGCACCTTGATATCGGGATGGCGTTTGAATTCAGTCTGGCAGCCTTCCACGCGGTTCTGAACGGCGGAAACTGGTGGCCCGTTGATGATCACCACGTTGCCTTTACCTTTCAGGCGGTCGGTGATGTATTTACAGGCCATTTCGCCTGCCTGGGTGTTATCGGAGGTGATGGTTGCATCAGCACCTTCCGCCGCCACGTCAACGGCGACCACCACGATCCCCGCGTCTTTCGCGCGTTTTACCGCTGGGCCGATGCCTTTGGAATCCGCTGCGTTAAGAATGATCATGTCGACTTTGGCAGCAATAAAGTTGTCGATTTGCGATACCTGTTGCCCCAGGTCGTAGCCGCTGGAGACCAGCGTCACTTTGACGTTATCACCGGCCAGTTTACGCGCTTCCAGCTCTGCGCCTTTGGTTATCTGCACGAAGAACGGGTTGGCCAGATCGCCCACCGTAACGCCGATCGATTTCAGTTCTTTTGCCTGCACAAACGGAGCTGCAGCAAGCAGTGCGCCAGCACAGAGCGCGGTCACTAATGGCTTCAAACGCATACTCGTTTCCTCACGTAGGGTATTGTTGTTATACGCCTCATGGCGCTGCGCTTATCAGGCCTACGAATATGTAGGCCAGTAAGCTTGTCTATGCACTTTGATGGTGTCGGGTACGGTATTTGTCGATCAGCACCGCTATGATGATCACCGCCCCTTTGATCACCAGTTGCCAGAAATAGGAGACGCCCATTAGCGTCATGCCGTTATTAAGCGTGGCAATAATCAGCGCCCCTACCAGCGTGCCGGTGATGGTGCCAATACCGCCGACAAAGCTGGTGCCGCCGAGGATCACCGCGGCAATCGCGTCCAGCTCATAACCCATCCCTAAGTTGCCGTTGGCGCTGTACAGCCGCGAGGCGCTCATCACCCCACCAAGGCCCGAGAGCAGACCGCTCATGCCATAGACGAACAGTAGCACCAGCCAGACTTTGATACCGGTTAAACGTGCGGCCTGCATATTGCCGCCAACCGCGTAGATATGGACGCCCAGCGTGGTGCGGCGCAGAATGAACCAGCACACCACCACCACCGCCAACGCAACCACCACCAGCCACGGTACCGGACCGAGATAGTTATTGCCGATCCACTCAAAGCTGATGTTGGAGTTGATAACCGTCGTGCCATCCGCCAGCAGATAGGCCGCACCACGTAACGCGGTATAAGTCCCAAGCGTGACGATAAACGGCGGCAATCCGGCGAAGGCAACCAGTGCGCCATTGAACAGCCCCAGCACCAGGCCGAGCATCAGCGCCGCCGGAATCGACAGCATGGCAAACTCAGGAATAAGAGAAACGACCATGGCCGCAACGGCGGTGGTGCCGAGAATTGAACCGACGGAGAGATCGATCCCGCCGGTCAGGATGATGAAAGTCATGCCGGCCGCCAGGACGATATTGATCGACGCCTGGCGGGTAATATTCAGTAGGTTGCTCTCAGTAAAAAAGTTTGGCGCGATAAAGCCAAACACCGCCACAATCAGGATCAGAATAGGTAAGATGCCGACCGTTTGCATTAGATCGCTCATCAACATCTTTTTCGCAGAGGCGGATTTCGCCACTTGCTGGGGAGGGGTTGGATTATTCATGGGGCACCGCCTGATGATGGGAGTCGTTCACGCCGGTTGCCAGCGTCATAATGTTTTCCTGGGTAATGCTTTTCCCGTCCAGTTCGCCGGCAATACTGCCTTCCCGCATGACATATACCCGATCGCTCATGCCGACCACTTCCGGCAATTCACTGGAGATCATCAGGATCGCCACGCCTTTGCGCGCCATATCGTTCATGATCCGGTAGATCTCGCTTTTGGCACCGACGTCTACGCCGCGCGTGGGTTCATCAAGGATCAAAATGCGGGGGCCGATCGCCACCCAACGCGAGATCAGCAATTTTTGTTGATTGCCGCCGGACAGCCCACCCGCCCGTACCTGAGCATGCGGCACGCGGATGTTGAGTAATTGAATCGCGTCATCGGAAATGGCCTGCGCTTTTTTGCGATCGAGCAACCCCCAGTTGGCATCACGTTCCAGCGTCGCCATGGTGATGTTCTCCGCTGCCGCCAGTTCTAAAAATAACCCCTGTTCTTTGCGGTTCTCCGTCAGAAAGCCAATACCGTGGTCAATTGCTTCACGTGGGGAGTGGATCACTACCGGTTCGCCGTCGACTTCAATCATGCCGCCGATCGCTTTGCGTACGCCAAAAATCAGCTGCGCCAGTTCGGAACGTCCGGCTCCCACCAGACCTGCAAGGCCGACAATCTCCCCAGAGCGCACCAGCAGACTACACGGTTGCACTTTGTTGCCATCTGTCAGGTGATGAACGTTCAGGCGCGCTTTGCCTAAGGGAATATCGCGCTCCTTGTTGAACAGGTCGCTCAATGGGCGGCCAACCATCATGCGCACCAGTTCCGAAGCATTAAGCTTGTCGCGGGTCAGGCTACCGACATACTGCCCATCGCGCAGGACGCTGACGCGATCGGACAATTCATAGACTTCCGCCATGCGGTGACTGATATAGATAATCGCCATTCCTTCATCGCGCAGGCGCATGATCAGTTCAAACAGGCGGTGCGTTTCACGTGAGGAGAGGGCGGCGGTGGGTTCATCCATCACCAGGATACGACTGTTACGGTGTAGGGCGCGGGCGATTTCGACCTGCTGCTGCTCGGCGATGGTCAGCGTCATTACCCGGTCGCTGGCCTTAAACTGGGCTCCGAGTCGGTCGATAACCTTCTGCGACTGCATCACCATCTCTTTGCGCTGGACCAGACCACCGCGCGACAATTCACTGCCGAGGAAGATATTCTCCGCCACTGTCAGGTTAGGTGCGAGCTGCATCTCCTGATAAATCAGGGTAATGCCGGCACTTAACGCATCCTTTGGTCCACGAATATGAAAAGGCTGTCCGTCAATCAGGATCTCGCCGCTGGTGGCGGTATAGGCCCCCGCGAGGATCTTCATCAGGGTGCTTTTCCCCGCACCGTTTTCGCCCATCAGGGCATGGATCTCACCCGGCCAGACCGTTAAATCGACCCCTTTCAGCGCGTAAAATTTGCCAAACGCTTTGGCAATGTTGCGCATTTCCAGAACCGGTGTCCTGCTCATCGCGGATCTCCTGCGGGGGGGCCGATATCAGCAGTCCATCACAGGAATGTAAATGCAAAATGTCAGAAGCCGTTCATATTTGTCATATTGCGATTTTTCTTCATGGAGCGTGATATGCCGCAACCGGGACGTCACTTTTTCGCCAGCGCGCGCGGGCGATTACTGTTTTTCAACCTGCTGGTGGTGGCGGTCACGTTGATGGTCAGCGGCGTAGCGGTGCTGGGTTTTCAGCATGCCAGTCAGATTCAGGAGCAGGTGCAGCAACAAACGGTTGATGACATGACCGGCAGCATGAATCTGGCGCGCGATACGGCAAATGTAGCAACGGCGGCGGTGCGGCTCTCTCAGGTGGTGGGGGCACTGGAATACAAAGGCGAAGCGGAACGTCTACAGGAGACCCAGCGGGCGCTGAAGCAGTCGCTGGAACAACTGGCCGCTGCGCCGCTGGCACAGCAGGAGCCGGGGTTGGTTGAGCGTATTATTCAACGCAGCAATGAGCTGCAAAGCAGTGTGGAAGGTATGTTGCAGCGCGGACAGCGGCGGCATCTGGAGCGTAACGCGCTACTCAGTTCGCTGTATCAGAATCAAAGCTACTTACGCCATCTGCAAAAGTTGACTGACGCACAGGATGACGCGCTGCTGGATCAAATGGATCGTTTAATTATGGCCGCCATTGAAACACCTACGCCGCGATCGGTGGTCAAACAACTGGACGGCGTGATGCCTGCGCTGCCTCTGCAAGCCAGTAACCTGCTGATTAGCCGTATTCTCAATGATTTCAATCAGGAACTGCATAAGCTGGAGCCGCTTTCTGCCGCCCTGGAACAAAGCGATCTGGCGATCAACTGGTATATGTTTCATATCAAAGCGCTGGTCGCGATCCTCAACAGTGATATCAACCAGTATGCTTCGCAGGTGGCGTTAATCTCCGAACAGCGGGTGGCGCAAAGCCACCAGGAGCTGCAATCCGGCGCGTTGTTTATTCTGGTCTTTGCGCTGCTGGCGGTGGTGATCACCGGTTTTGCTGGCTGGTATATCTACCGCAATCTTGGCTCCAACCTGACCGCCATTTCGCGAGCGATGACCCGACTGGCGCACGGTGAATCGGACGTCAGCGTCCCGGCTCTACAACGCCGCGATGAGCTGGGCGAACTGGCGCGTGCCTTTAGTGTATTCGCCCGTAATACGGCGTCGCTGGAGCACACCACCCGCTTGCTAAAAGAAAAAACCAGCCAGATGGAAATCGACCGCACCGAGCGCCAGGGGCTGGAAGAAGCGCTGCTACACAGCCAAAAGCTGAAAGCGGTAGGGCAACTGACGGGGGGGCTGGCGCATGATTTCAATAACTTGCTGGCGGTGATTATCGGCAGTCTGGATCTGGTGAATCCGGATTCTCCCGATGCACCGCGGATTCATCGGGCGCTAAAAGCGGCTGAACGTGGGGCGCTGCTGACCCAGCGGCTGCTGGCCTTTTCACGCAAACAGTCTTTGCATCCGCACGCGGTAGAGCTGAAAACGCTGCTGGAAAACCTGGGAGAGTTGATGCGTCATTCGCTACCTGCCACATTGACCCTTGAAATCGAGGCCCAATCCCCCGCCTGGCCGGCGTGGATTGACGTCAGCCAGTTGGAAAACGCCATTATCAATCTGGTGATGAACGCCCGTGATGCGATGGATGGGCAGGCCGGTATAATTAAGATCCGTTCGTGGAATCAGCGCGTTACGCGTAGCGATGGCCGCAAGCAGGACATGGTGATGCTGGAAGTGGCTGACCAGGGCAGTGGCATGTCACAGGAAATTAAGGCACAGGTCTTCGAACCGTTCTTCACGACCAAACAAACCGGTAGTGGGAGTGGGCTGGGGCTGTCGATGGTGTACGGCTTTGTGCGTCAATCTGGCGGTCGCGTAGAGATCGAAAGCGCGCCGGGGCAGGGAACCACCGTCAGATTACAGCTTCCTCGTGCCGTTGTGCCAGTGCAAGTTCCGGTCGAACCGATAGCAGAGCATCCTGCGACCCGCGGTGAGAAGCTGGTTCTGGTGCTTGAAGATGAGGCCGATGTGCGTCAGACGTTGTGCGAACAGCTACACCTTTTGGGCTACCTGACGCTCGAAGCCGCTAACGGTGAACAGGCAATGCATATGCTGGCGGCTTCAGCAGAGATTGATATTCTTGTCAGTGACTTAATGTTGCCAGGCGGATTGAGTGGTGCGGATGTGGTCAATCATGCCCTGAAGCATTATCCCCAACTGAATATTCTGCTGATTAGCGGCCAGGATTTACGCCCGGCGCATAATCCGGCACTGCCGGATGTGGCGCTATTGCGTAAACCGTTTACCCGAGGGGAGCTGGCCCAGGCGCTGCGACGCGCACGTAATTGAGATTCCTCCGCTACTCGCGTCAAAGCACTTTGATTACCGTGGAGCCAGTTTCTTTATGAGGCTGGTTTTATGAAACGCTCCCCGACGCTCTTTTTATTCAGTTTGTTGATGTTGACGACGATTTCGGCGCATGCAGACATTATTGATGACGCCATTGGCAATATTCAACGCGTCGTCAGCGATGCTTATAATCCGGATAACAATCGGGATTATGACGACTCACGTGATGATGGCTGGCAGCGTCAGATGAGTGACGATCGCCGCAGGCAGTACGACAATCGTCGTCGCCAGTTCGAAGACCGCCGTCGTCAGTTAGACGACCGCCAGCGGCAGCTCGATCAGGAACGTCGACAGTTAGAAGACGAAGAACGCAGGATGGAAGAGGACTACGATCGTTAGCTGTAACGATATGAAACAGGCATCCAGAAAACCAACGACTGTGGGTGATATCCTGCAATATGAATACCTGGAACCGCTTAACCATCTGTTTGTAGGCCGGATAAGATGTTTTCATCGCATCCGGCAAATTTCCTTACTCCAGCACAATCTCCATTCCGTCATACCCGGCTTCAAACCCTGCCGGTAGTGGATTTTCCATCATCCACAGGTCGAACTGATGGCTGATGTGCGTCAGGATCACCCGTGGGCAGCGGATAACCTCGTTTAGGGCGATGACGGTATTTACATCGCTGTGATTGCGAGGCGGCTCGGCGCGTGGGGCATGGCTGCAATCGATGATAATCACTTGCGGCTGGTTATTGTGCAGAAACTTCAGCGTCTTGTCGGGAAGCCCGGCGGTATCGGAGAGCCACGCCACGCGGCTGTGCGCGGTTTCCAGCAGATAGCCGAACGTCAGCTTCGAGTGGTTGAGCGGTAAAGGGGTCACCTGCAATCCCTGTAAATCGAACACCACAAACGGCGCGACGGTCTGGCTAAAATCCAGAATGCCGGGGTGCTTAAACAGATCGTCGCAGCCCTGTTCATCCGGTGGGCCGTACACCGGGATTGTTTTTCCCACTCCCCAGCGCAGCGGAAACAGTCCCTGTACATGATCCATATGATAGTGAGTGAGCAGGAACTGCTGGAAACTGCCTGCCGGCCAGTCGTCCATCAGATGGGGGATCCCTGCATCCAGGAGCGTCACCGCGTCGTTGAATTTGACCACGCCACTGCAGGGGCGTCGGCGGTATTGCGCCTGTAAACGTGCTCGTTGGCAAGCGGCACAGTTGCAGCCAAAAGCCGGTACCAACTGTGCGCCGCCGGTTCCTGTAAGCGTAATGGTCAGACTCATCGCATCCCCCTACAACGGCTTGGTAAAGCGAAAATGGCTCTGCGTATAACCTTCGCGGCGGTAAAAACGATGCGCATCAAGGCGCTGCGTGCTGGTGGAAAGCTCGGTCATTTCCGCCCCCGCTTCGCGCGCGGTGGCTTCGGCCCAGGCCAGCAACTGGCTGCCTACCTTCAACCCCCGAGCCTGTGGCATCACCACCAGTTCCTGAATCTCACCAATCCAGTTAGCGTGGTGCAGGTGAAACTGCAAATGCAGACCGATCAATCCGATAACCTGTCCGTCAAGCAGCGCCAGTTGGTAGTGCATATTGGGGTCTTGCAGATTGGCTATATACCCGGTGCTAAAGGCCTGGTGGTCGAATTTACCCTGCTTCAGTTCGCAGACCAGCGCGTAAACCGCATCGGTGTCATACAGCGTAGCGCGGCGTAATTCACAGACAGACATGTTTCTTCTCCTTGCGTCCCATCAGGGTGAGCAGTGTATCGACTGACTGTAGCAAACTTCCATCGTTATTGAGGACGTGGCAGTCGTAAGGCGCGTAGCGGGCCGCGCGTTCAAGGCGGGCAGCGATTTCCGTTTCGCTTTCCCGTCCGCGTGCCTGCAGACGTTGGCGTAAAATCGCCGGAGAAACCTGTAAGCAGATAGGCATTAAAGCCGTGCCATAGCGTGATTGCGCCTGCGGCAGATGGGCGCGTGAACCGTTGACCACCACATCAAAACCGGCATGCAGCCAGAGATCAATCTCCACGCCGACGCCGTAGTACAAACCGTTGGCATGCCAGCTTAGCGCCAGCAGGTTTTGCCCGGCACGGGTAAAAAACTCTTGTTCGCTGAGGGCGATGTGGTTTTCATTCCCGGCATTGGCCGCCCGGGTGATGTAACGATGTGCCACCAGCAATTGTGCCGGTTCCTGTAGGCGGAGTTCCGCCAGCAGACTGTCCTTTCCGGAGCCGGATGGCCCCATCAGCCAGATCAGTTTACCCATAGTCAGAATACCCTTTTGCCCTGACGCCAGACGTGGTCGATATGGATGTTGCCGCCTTTGCGGTGTGCCAGCACCAGGTCTGCACGTTTTCCTTCGGCAACCACGCCACGGTCGTCAAGATTCAACGCCCGTGCGGGATTACGGGTCACCAGACGAATAGCCTGTGGAAGTGTAAAACGGTTGGTATCGTCATCCGCGACACGAAATGCTGCGTCGAGCAGACTGGCGGGGTAGTAATCGGAAGAGAGGATATCCAGTAGCCCCAGTTCGGCCAGCTTATGGGCCGCTACGTTGCCGGAGTGCGAACCGCCTCGCACGATATTCGGCGCGCCCATCAGCACGTTCATACCATGCTGGCGTGAGGCTTCGGCAGCTTCGAAAGTCGTGGGAAATTCGGCGATCACGCTGCCAAGTTGATGCGATTCAAGGACATGATCATGAGTGGCGTCATCGTGGCTCGCCAGTGCAATCTGCCGTTCACGACACATCTGCGCGATGGCGGTGCGGTTGGGTTGTGACCAGCGTGCCGCCAGGGCGAGTTGCTCTTCTTCATAGCGGGCCATCTGCTCGTCGGTCAGCGAATACTTGCCCTGATAGTACTCGCGGTACTTTTCACGGTTGGCGAACTGACGCTGGCCCGGTGAGTGATCCATCAACGACACCAGCGTCACCGGCTCACGACCAACCAGCTTTTCAAACAGCGGCAGGGTGGTGTGGTGCGGCAGCTCACAGCGCAGATGCAGACGGTGTTCGGCACGGTTGACACCGCGCTTTTGCGTCTCTTCCACCGCATTGATCATTTTTTCCAGGTTTTCCAGACGGTCGCCACCGTCTCGCACATCGCCAATCGCCACCGCGTCCAGTACGGTGGTAATACCGCTGGCAACCATTAAAGCATCGTGGCTGCTCATCGCTGAGTGGGCAGGCCAGTCTACTTTTGGGCGTGGGGTAAAGAACTTGTCGAGGTTATCGGTATGCAGTTCAATAAGCCCCGGCAGCAGCCAGCCGCCTTCACCGTCCAGCGCTTCAGGCAAGCTGCTCTGGCTTTCGGCAAAAGTGCGAATAACCCCGCCTCCAATCTCCAGCGATCCTTGCACCACTTCATCTTCCAGCACCAGCTTTACATTGTTGATAATCATGCTGTTGTTCCCATCAGGTGCAGACGATCCGCGACGCGGTCACGCACGGTTTGATCGTGAAAAATGCCGACAATTGCCGCGCCGCGGGCTTTTGCTTCTTCAATCAGCGCCACCACGGCGGCGCTGTTTTTGGCGTCCAGCGAGGCGGTAGGCTCATCGAGCAGCAGAATGGGGTAATCGACAATAAACCCACGGGCGATGTTGACGCGTTGCTGTTCGCCGCCGGAAAAGGTTGATGGCGCGAGATGCCATAAGCGCTCAGGAACATTCAGGCGGGTGAGCAGGCTTGCGGCTTTGGCGGCACATTCCTCACGAGATACGCCCAGATCCAGCAGTGGCTGCATCACCACATCCAGCGCGGAAATTCGAGGGATCACGCGCAGGAACTGACTTACCCAGCCGATAGTTGAACGACGGACCTCCAGCACTTTACGGGCCGGAGCCTGCACCAGATCCACCCATTCGCCGCTATGGCGAATATGGATATGCCCTTCATCTGGCAGGTAGTTGGCATACAGCGAACGTAGCAGCGTCGATTTACCGCTGCCGGAATGGCCGTGCAGCACGACGCATTCGCCGTTTTTAACGTCCAGAGTCGCGTTTTGCAGCACCGGCAGACGCACGCCGTTTTGCTGGTGGAGCACGAAGGTTTTACTGACATTTTCAACGCGGATCGCGTTCATTTTTAGCCTCTTTAAACATTTGTGCGTTCGATTGCCTGATGGCGCTGCGCTTATCAGGCCTACAACCAATGCCGCTCCGTAGGCCGGATAAGGCGCAGCCGCCATCCGGCACAACCAATGCCGCCCCGTAGGCCGGATAAGGCGCAGCCGCCATCCGGCACAAGCGATGCCGCTCCGTAGGCCGGATAAGGCGCAGCCGCCATCCGGCACAAGCGATGCCGCTCCGTAGGCCGGATAAGGCGTAGCCGCCATCCGGCACAACAAAAAATCAGTTCTGCAACACCGACGACACCAGCAACTGGGTATACGGATGATGCGGATCGTCGAGCACGCGATCGGTTAACCCACTTTCCACCACCTGGCCCTGTTTCATCACCAGCAAACGGTCTGCCAGCAGACGTGCCACGCCCAAATCATGGGTGACAATCACCACTGCCAGATCCAGTTCCACCACCAGGCCACGCAGCAGGTCGAGCAGCTTGGCCTGTACCGAGACGTCCAGGCCGCCGGTCGGTTCGTCCATAAACACCAGTTTGGGATGGGTGACGAGGTTGCGGGCGATCTGTAAACGCTGCTGCATGCCGCCGGAAAAGGTGGTCGGCAGGTCGTCGATACGTGAGGCGGGGATTTCCACCTCTTCCAGCCAGCGCTGGGCGGTGGCGCGGATGTCGCCGTAGTGGCGAGCCCCGGTGGCCATCAGGCGTTCACCAATATTACCGCCAGCGGAAACCTGGCGGCGCAGGCCGTCCATCGGATGCTGGTGCACTACGCCCCATTCCGTGCGCAGCAGGCGGCGACGATCGGCTTTGTTCATGCCGTATAGCGAACGGTTCTGATATAAGATCTCACCGTTTTGTGGCGTCAGCCGTGAAGAGATAGATTTTAGCAGCGTAGTTTTACCGGAACCGGATTCCCCAACGATGCCCAGCACTTCGCCAGGCCACAGGTCAAAAGAGACATCGCTGAAGCCTTTGCCCGGCGCGTAGAGATGGGTCAGGTTGTTGACTGAAAGCAGCGGTTGCGTCATTGGCTGAGGGCCTCGCTCTGTTGGCGGCAGTAGTCGGTGTCGGAGCAGACAAACATGCGTTTGCCGCTGTCATCGAGCACCACTTCGTCGAGATAGCTATGGGTTGATCCGCAGATGGCGCAAGGTTCATCCCAGCTCTGCACGGTAAACGGGTGATCGTCGAAATCGAGGCTTTCCACCCGTGTATACGGTGGTACGGCATAGATACGTTTTTCGCGGCCTGCACCGAACAATTGCAGGGCAGGCATCATGTCCATCTTCGGGTTGTCGAATTTCGGGATGGGCGACGGGTCCATCACGTAGCGGCTGTTAACCTTCACTGGATAGGCGTAGGTGGTGGCGATATGGCCGAAGCGGGCGATATCTTCATACAGTTTTACCTGCATGATGCCGTACTCTTCCAGTGCATGCATGGTGCGGGTTTCCGTTTCGCGCGGTTCGATAAAGCGCAGCGGCTCGGGGATTGGCACCTGGAAGATGATTATCTGATCTTCCACCAGCGGCGTCTCCGGAATGCGGTGGCGGGTCTGAATTAGCGTGGCGTCTTCTGTACGTTCGGTGGTGTTAACGCCGGTTACGCGCTTGAAGAAGTTGCGGATCGACACAGCGTTGGTGGTGTCATCCGCCCCCTGGTCAATCACTTTCAGTACATCCGGCTCGCCAATCACACTGGCGGTAAGCTGAATGCCGCCCGTACCCCAGCCGTACGGCATTGGCATTTCGCGTCCGCCAAACGGTACCTGATAACCGGGGATGGCCACCGCTTTCAAAATTGCGCGACGGATCATGCGTTTGGTCTGCTCATCAAGATAAGCAAAGTTGTAGCCGGAGAGGTTAGTGGTCACGGTCGGCCTCCTGTTGCAGGCGTTTAAGCAGTTCCAGTTCGGCCTGGAAATCGACGTAATGGGGGAGCTTGAGGTGCGAAACAAAACCCGCCGCCTCGACGTTATCCGCATGCGCCAGTACGAATTCTTCGTCCTGCGCCGGTCCCGTGACCGTTTCATCGTATTCGGCTGCCTGTAGGGCGCGGTCCACCAGCGCCATCGCCATCGCTTTACGTTCGCTCATGCCGAACACCAGCCCGTAACCGCGGGTAAAATGGGGCGCGTCGTTTTCCGGCGCGACAAAGCCGTTAACCATTTCACATTCAGTCATTAGAAGCTCGCCGACGTTTACCGCAAACCCCAGCTCTTCCGGCACGGTTTCCAGCGCTACGTACCCGCTGCGGATTTCGGCGGCAAACGGGTGGTTGCGCCCGTAGCCACGCTGAGTGGAGTAGGCCAGCGCCAGCAGATAGCCTTCGTCGCCGCGCATCAGCTGTTGCAGTCGCGAAGCGCGTGAGCAGGGATAAACGGGGGGGGTGCGGGTGATATCGTCAGGCGTCGTGCCGCTATCCTCTTCACGTTTTGCCAGTCCTTGATTTGCCAGCAGAGAAAAGACGTGCGGAGAGGCGTCCTGCGTATTTTCCGCGCTGCGCAGCGGTGGCGTTTCCCCGTTGGCCAGCAAGGTAAAATCCAGCAGGCGATGGGTGTAGTCATAGGTTGGACCCAACAGTTGCCCACCGGGAATATCCTTGTAGACGGCAGAAATTCGGCGTTCAAGGCGCATTTCTGCGCTGTTAATCGGTTCGCTAACCGTCAGCTTTGGCAGTGTGGTGCGATAGGCGCGTAGCAGAAAGATGGCTTCGACGTTATCGCCGCTGGCCTGTTTTAGCGACAGTGCCGCCAGCTCGCGGTCGGCAATGCCGCCTTCGGTCATCACCCGGTCGACGGCCAGGTTCATCTGTTGTTCGATTTGCGCCACGCTCAGTTCAGCAATGCTCTCATCGCCCCGGCGTCGACTTTCCTGCAGGGCATGGGCGTTGGCTATCGCCTTTTCGCCCCCTTTGACGGCGACATACATCAGCACACCTCCACATGAGTGGTTCGCGGAATAGCCAGCAGTCGTTCACCGCAGGTAAGGATCAGATCGACCCCCAGCGGGAACGGATGTGGGCGCTCGGTAAGTTCGTGAATCAGGCATTCCGGCAGTTGTGGCGCGATCATGCGTTCTTCGGCAATGCCCGCTCCGGTCAGACGCAGCATGCGTCCGCCGCTTAAGCCTGCAACCTGTACAATCAATGTGGCACTGGTCTCTGGGGCCACAGCAGAACCCGCGGAGAGGGCATTCAGCTGTTCGCTGCTGATGCGTTCGTCGGCGACAGCAAAGGCGGCCTGTTGCGGCTGGTCCACCAGCGGCGCGTTGGTGTGAAAACGCAGGTTCTGCCGGGCGATATCGTTATCTATCGAGGGTGCCAGCCAGACAGGCGTGTCGCCATCGACCAGCGTCAGCAGCACGCTGGTGGTGGCCAGACCCAGCGGCTGCCAGCCGTGTTTCAGTTGATGCAGGGCGACGATTACACCCGGCTCGCTCATGGCCTTCAGCAGACGACGAAAGCTCTGTTGGGCATCCTGAACAGGTAAATTAAAGGCGGTTTGTAAGGTCATGCGTTATCTCCGCGTACCAGCGTGAAGAAGTCGACCCGGCTGGCGTTGACTTCGGCACGGCGTGCGCTAATCAGCGCTTCGCGTTCCGCTTCCAGCGGGGCAATTAAGGTTTCCATTAGGTTCTGGAAATGCGTCTGTTCCTGCAGCAATGCGTCAATTACCGCGCACTGCTCGGCGTGTTGTTTATTGCGACCGAGCAGGTAGCTGTAGCCCAGCGCGCCGCTCTTCAGGCGAATAACCGCGCGGGTGAGCGTGGTGTCGCCAGCAAAGAAGCGATTACCGGTGCCGCCCATGCGGGCCTGGATCTGCATCAGTCCGCTTTCCGGGGCGCGGATAAGCTCATAGTCCGGCGTCAGTTTGAGCGCCTTGATACGCGCATTCAGGGCATCGGCATTGCTGTAAGCCAGCGCGCGCATCCAACGCTGGCGAGTGGCGGTATCGAAATGCATTCAGTGCTCCATGGTGAATTCGATCATGTCGGCGCGGGTCAGGCTGACGGAATATTCCGCGGCCTGTTCTTCGCCTTCACGGTGGTTCAGGGTGCGCACGCACAGCAGCGGCGCCATGTTGGGGATTTCCAGCACTTTGCTCTCTTTAGCCTGTGCGCGGCGGGCGCTGATACGCGTTTGCGTGCGTAGCAGCGTCAGGCCCGACCGTTCGCGCAGGTAGTCGTGCAGTGAGCCGTGGTTAAAGCCTTGTAATAGCGGCCAGAGAGTAAGGTCGGAAAAATAGTGGTCGATTTGGCACAGGGCGATGCCGTTGACCCGGCGCAGGGTGCGCAAATGAATGACGTTATCGCCCTCGTTAATACTCAGCGCATCAGCAATGTGGCTGGAAGCCGGACGCAGTACCGCCAGCAGTTTTTCGCTGGTGGGGTGGCTGCCCTGGTCCAGTAGGTTCTGGCTGAAGCGCGCCTGGGCATTCAACGGGTAGTCGAACGGGCGCATCAGCACCAGCACGCCCACGCCCTGACGACGTTGAACCCAACCACGCTCAACCAACTGGTCAATGGCGCGGCGTAGGGTGTGGCGGTTTACCTCGTAACGCGCGGCCAGTTGATGCTCGGCGGGCAGGTAATCACCGCAGCGATAATGTTGACGAAGCTCCTGCTCAAGTCTCGCGGCAATTTCCTGATAACGCGTTGGATAACTGGTCGGATGTGTAGACAAGTGCATAGCAATCAATGCCTCGCTAGTCAGATAAAGTGCTTACGCAAACGCTGGGAGAGGAAATCCAGCAGACTGACGGTGACGATGATTAACACCATCAGGGCGCAGGTTTGCTGGAACTGGAAGCCGCGAATCGCTTCCCATAAGGTCACGCCGATACCACCGGCTCCCACCATCCCGACCACCGTTGCCGAACGAACGTTGGACTCAAAGCGATACAGCGAGTAGGAGATGAGCAGCGGCATGACCTGTGGCAGAACGCCGTAAAGAATCTCTTCAATCTTGTTGGCTCCGGTGGCGCGAATACCTTCTACCGGACCGGGTTCAATGGCCTCTACCGCTTCGGAAAGCAGCTTGGAGAGCACCCCGGTGGTGTGGATAAACAGCGCCATTACCCCGGCGAACGGACCCAAACCAACGGCGACGACAAACAACATGGCGAAGACCATTTCGTTGATGGCGCGACAGGCATCCATCAGGCGACGCATCGGCTGGTAAATCCACCACGGCACGAGGTTATCGGCGCACATCAGACCGAACGGAATCGACAGCACCACGGCGAGGGCGGTACCCCAGACGGCGATTTGTAGCGTGACGGCCATTTCACCGAGATAGTCCTGCCACTGGCTGAAGTCAGGTGGGAAGAAGTCGGCAGCGAAGGTTGCCATATTGCCGGAATCCTGGATCAGCGTGAGCGGGGCCATTTCGGCACCTTTCCACGAGACCACCAGCACGGCGAGAAGAATGGCCCAGCTCAGCAGCGAGAACCAGCTACGCTTGGGCGGGGCGACGGTGATGGTTTGCATATTTAGCTCCGTGCGTCGGTTATTGCCGGATGGCGGCGCTTGCGCCTTATCCGGCCTACGATGTCCTGTAGGCCCGGTAAGCGAAGCGCCACCGGGCATCAGGGTTACTGCACCGCTTTGGTCACGCTGGTCATGGCACCCAGCGCGGCGGTCAGGCGGTCGAGATCATCAAGCTGTGCTTTCAGTGCCGACGTTTTGCTGGTTTTTTCTTCTGCATTCAGGCCTTTGTTGTCCTGCACGCCCTGCATCTCTTTAAACAGCGCGAGTTGGCGAATCGGGACCAGTTGCAGATCGCTGGAGGCGCGGAACGGTGCCCAACCCAGGCGTTCCAGGACGGTTTTCTGCTCCGGCGTTTTGCCGTAGTTCATGAAGAAGTCGTACACCTTGTCCTTGGTGGTTTCAGAGAGGTTCTTACGCCAGACGATCGGATCGCCTGGGATCAGCGGTGACTTCCAGATAACCTTCAATTCTTTCAGCTTGTCCGGTGCGGAGGTTTTCAGCTTGTCGAGGTTTTCGGTGTTGTTGGTAGCCACATCCACCTGTTTGTTGGCGACGGCCAGGGCGTTGGTTTCGTGTCCGGCATTGACGGTGCGTTTGAAGTCGGTGGCGGAGATGTTGTTTTTCGCGAAGACGTAGTAACCAGGGACGAGGTAGCCTGAAGTGGAGTTGGGATCGCCGTTGCCGAAGGTCAGATCCTTACGTTTGGCGATCAGATCGTTCAGGTTGTTGATCGGGCTGTCCTTGTTAACGATCAGTACGCTCCAGTACCCCGGAGAGCCGTCCGCAGCGACGGTCTGGGCAAAGACCTGTCCGTTGGCGCGATCCACCGCTTCCATTGCTGAGAGGTTGCCGTACCAGGCGATATCGACTTTGTTAAAGCGCATTCCCTGGATGATCCCGGCGTAGTCCGGCGCAAAGAAGGCGTTCACTTTTACGCCCAGTGATTTTTCCATATCTTTCAGGAACGGTTCCCACTGCGGCTTCAGGTTTTGCTGTGATTCAGTCGAAATAATGCCAAAGTTCAGCGCTTTTTCTTGCTCTTCGGCAAATGCTGGATTCAGCAGAGTACTGACGCTAAACATGCTGGTGAAAGCCAGCGCGGCAACTGTCTTATAGCTCATTTCCATTCCTCATTGTGGGGATGTCAGGCAGCCTGCGCGTTCTGTTCGACGCGGTTCATGCTGCGGTAGAGATGATCAAAACGATCGTTATCGAAGTGCTGACTGCTGCCATCAAAGAAGACGTTCCCCTGACGCAGCGCGACAATGCGTTCGCAGTAGCGCAGGGCGTAATCCACCTGATGCAGCGTGACGACCACGGTAATACCGTCGGTCTGGTTAATGTCGCGCAGGGTGTCCATCACGATGCGCGCCGATTCCGGGTCCAGCGAGGCAATAGGTTCATCGGCGAGGATCACTTTTGCCTGTTGCATCAGTGCACGGGCGATTGCGACGCGCTGCTGTTGCCCGCCGGAGAGCGTGGAAACGCGCTGATAAGCAAAGTGCGCCATACCCACGCGGGTCAGCGCCTGTAACGCGCGTTGTTTCTGCTCTGGCGTAAACCAGCTAAAACAGGTGCGCCAGAATGGCGTGCTGCCGAGCGCGCCAATCAGCACGTTCTCCAGTACGCTCAGTCGGTTCACCAGATTGAACTGCTGGAAGATGTAGCCGGTGTGGGCACGGCTTTTGCGGATGTCACGCGCCAGTCGGCCTTCATGTTGAACGGTACGGCCTAATAGCTCGACGTGACTGCCCGGCGATTTATCACCCGTAATCAAACCGCTTAGATGACGTAAAAGGGTGGATTTGCCGGAGCCGGATGGCCCAAGCAGAGCCACCATCTCACCGGCACAGATATTCAGGTCAACTGCATTAAGCGCCTGATGTTGATTGAAGGATTTGGAGAGTTTCTCGACGCGAATAACCGTTTGCATGATGCGGCCTCCCTAAAAAAGTGGCCCCATCGTGGCGGATTAATGTGACGTTTTCGTTAAAGGAAGGTTACTTGGCGATGAAGAGTTGAGCGATATTTGATGACAGTCCGGGAGGACGAGCCTCCCGTTACATCACTCGGTAGGGGGTTGCTGTTGTTTGACGACGTTGATCATCCACGGCACGCCGTACTGGTCGGTTACTTTACCGAAACCATGTGCCCAGAAGGTCTCTTGCCAGTCCATTTCGATTTGTCCTTTTGCGGCCAGGTTATCAAACCAGCGCTTCCCTTCATCGACATTTTGCGTGTCAAGAACCAGCGTGAAGCCGGAGTAGTGGGCTTTTCCGGTGGCGACGCTATCGCTCATCATAATGTCGCTGCCCGCAATGCGTAGGTTGGCATGGGCGATGGCGGTTTCGGGGAATGTCATTCCAGAAGGGCAACCTTCTTCGCTGTCCTGCGCCGATTTGGGCATTTCACCGAAGTTGATTTTGTAGAGCAGTTCGGCACCTAACGTCTGTTGATAATAGGCGATGGCGTCAGCGCAGTTGCCTGCAAAGGAGATGTAGGGACTTAACGGCATAATTTTTACCTCAGGTAAAAGAAGCCAGTTAAGTGTAGATGTCGTGTGCAAAAACAAACCAGGCGGGAAGTATGGGTTTCCCGCCTGACAAATGAGCTGGAGCAGGCCTGATAAGCGTAGCGCCATCAGGCCAGTTAAATCAGTTCTTTTTCACAAACTCAGATTTCAGCTTCATTGGGCCAAAGCCATCAATTTTGCAATCGATGTTGTGGTCGCCTTCAACCAGGCGGATATTCTTCACTTTGGTACCGATCTTCAGCATGGAAGAGCTACCTTTTACCTTCAGATCTTTTACTACAGTAACGCTGTCGCCATCGGCGAGCAGGTTGCCGTTAGCATCTTTAACGATCAGTTCGTCGCTGTCCTGAGCGGGTTCAGCGTCGTTCCATTCGTGAGCGCATTCCGGGCAGATGAACATGCCGTTATCTTCGTAAGTGTATTCGGAGTTGCATTGTGGGCAGTGTGGTAATGACATGTGGATTTCCTCAAAAGTCAGCAGGGGCAAAAGCGCCCAAAAGTTGGCAGATTGCCGAAAAAGGCCGCAATTATACATAAAATCCCTGCTTTTGTCGGGGCTACAGGCCAATTATGCGCAACTATCTGTTGTGGCGTCAGGTTGCTTTCACGTCTATGAAAACCAGAAGGAATATTTTTTAAGGGAAATTGCTACGTTTAGTTATTTAAGATAAGGTGAGGCGAAACACCCGATATTCATAGGTAGCATGGCTTACAGACTAGCTAAGTCATTGTGAGTGAATACTTTGTGACCCCCTTAATTTTGGTAGGGGAATTAAGCTGGCATTGTTTAAAACTGAACTACTCTGTTTATCTTTCTTACTTAATATAG
>NZ_JANEWM010000129.1:0-2868 GCF_028069825.1 Citrobacter sp. Igbk 14 | reverse complement strand
TTTCTCTTCAACCGAACCGGCTGTTTGTGTGAAGTGATTCACATCCGCCGTGTCGATGGAGGCGCATTATAGGGAGTTTCCCTCAGCCCGCAACCCTTAAATGACAGAAAAATGACTGACTGCTGCAATCCCCAGCAAAAGCCCGCCTTATACCCATTTACACACAGAGTTATCCACAAAGCCGTCAATATTTCCTGCATCACATCCCGGAAAAAGAAGAAACCAACCTTGAATTCTCTTTTCTATATAGAAAGAAAATAACGGATGCCCGTTTTCTACTACATATATAAGAAGGGATGGCGGCGGGAGCGCCCGGATCCCCTACTACCTTTGAATTACGTACTTCATCAGGCGATAATACCCGTACAAATAGTGATTCCAGGACTGCGATGAGACACCCTCTGCAACGAACGGCTATACGCAAACGCCCGATGAAACTCGGCACAACCGTGATCCTCATGGTCAGCGCTGTCCTCTTCTCTGTGCTGCTCGTCGTTCATTTGATTTACTTCTCGCAAATCAGCAACACGACACGTGATGCATTAGCAGACAAAGCGCTTGCGGTAGCGCGAACGTTGGCAAACTCTCCTGAGATCCGCGAAGGGCTCAAGAAAAAGCCTGAGGACAGCGGTATCCAGGCAATTGCTCAGGCGGTAAATAAGCGCAACGATTTTTTATTCATCGTTGTCACGGATATGAAAAGCATTCGTTATTCACACCCTGAAGCACAACGTATCGGCCAACCGTTTAAAGGTGACGACATCCTGTTGGCGTTACAGGGCAAAGAGAACGTTGCCATTAATCGCGGCTTTCTGGCTAAAGCGCTACGCGTTTTCACTCCCATTTATGACGAACATCACCAGCAGATTGGTGTTGTGTCGATTGGTCTCGAGTTAAGCAGGGTCACCGAACAGATCAATAACAGCCGCGGCAGTATCTTTTGGTCCATCTTATTTGGCGTTCTGGTTGGGTTACTCGGTACCTGGGTATTGGTGAAGGTTCTCAAACGCATTCTGTTTGGTCTGGAGCCTTATGAAATATCCAACCTGTTCGAACAGCGCCAGGCGATGCTGCACTCTATAAAGGAGGGGGTCATTGCTGTTGATGATAGTGGTGAAGTCACACTGATAAACCAGGCCGCTCAGGAGCTGCTGGATTACCGTAAGTCGCAAGATGATGCCCAGCTCTCCACACTCAGCCATGCGTGGTCTCAAGTCGTTGATCTTTCGCAGGTGCTACGTGATGGAACGCCACGCCGTGATGAGGAGATCACGGTGAAGGACCGACTGCTTTTAATCAACACCGTTCCCGTACTGAGCAATGGCAAAATCATCGGGGCAATTTCAACGTTCAGAGACAAGACAGAAGTCCGTAAACTCATGCAACGTCTGGATGGTATGGTCAACTATGCCGATGCACTTCGTGAACGATCCCACGAATTCATGAACAAGTTACACGTGATTCTGGGATTATTGCACCTGAAAAGTTATAAGCAGTTGGAAAATTACATCATTAAGACGGCCAACAATTATCAGGAAGAGATTGGCTCACTGTTAGGCAAAATAAAATCACCGGTGATCGCTGGCTTTTTACTCAGTAAGATTAATCGCACATCTGATTTAGGTCATAGCCTGATCATTAGTAATGAAAGCCAGTTGCCGGAAAACAGTAATGAAGATCAGGTGGCGGTGTTGATCACCGTACTGGGTAATTTGATTGAGAACGCCCTGGAGGCGCTAGGTCAAGAACCGGGGGGAGAGATCAGCGTATCCTTACATTATCGACACGGCTGGTTGCATTGCGAAGTGAATGACGATGGTCCGGGGATCGCCCCCGAACACATCGACCACATCTTTGAGAAGGGCGTCTCGTCAAAAGGAACCGAGCGAGGCGTCGGTTTAGCACTTGTGAAACAGCAGGTTGAAAACGTTGGCGGCAATATTTCCGTCGAATCCGAACCTGGGGTCTTCACCCAATTTTTTGTACAGTTACCGTGGAATGGTGAGAGGGCCAGCAGATGATCAATGTCTTAATTGTCGATGACGATGCAATGGTAGCGGAGTTAAACCGCCGTTATGTCGCGCAGCTGTCTGGTTTTCATTGCTGCGGAACGGCCTCAACTCTCGAAAAAGCCAAAGAGATCATCTTTCATGGCGAACATCATATTGACCTGATTCTACTGGATATTTATATGCAGAAAGAAAACGGTCTGGACCTGTTACCCATTCTGCACAGCGAAGGCTGTAAATGTGATGTCATCGTCATCTCCTCCGCCGCCGATGCAACAACCATCAAAGACTCACTCCACTACGGTGTCGTTGACTATCTGATCAAACCGTTTCAGGCCTCACGCTTTGAAGAAGCCTTAACCAACTGGCTCCAAAAGAAAACGGATATGGAGAAGCACCAGTACTATGAACAGTCAGAGCTTGACCAACTGATTCATGGTAGCTCTTCCAGCGAGCAGGAAACGCGGCGCTTACCCAAGGGGTTGACACCACAAACGTTGCGCACGCTGTGCCAGTGGATTGATGAGCACCAGGACCAGGAGTTCTCCACGGATGAACTGGCTAACGAGGTTAATATCTCCCGGGTCTCATGCCGTAAATACCTTATCTGGCTCGTCAATTGCCATATCTTATTTACCAGCATCCACTATGGTGTTACTGGCCGACCGGTTTACCGCTACCGCGTTCAGGCAGAGCATTACTCATTACTTAAGCAATACTGCCAATAAAACTCTCCCAGGGATTATTCGTTATATAAAAGTAACAATTATTAAAATAATGAAAAATCCCTTTTCATCCCGCTAAAACAGATAAATAGTGAATTTGCGTTAGATCAAATATATTTGTATCAGACATGTTA
>NZ_JANEWM010000128.1:0-3045 GCF_028069825.1 Citrobacter sp. Igbk 14 | reverse complement strand
CAAGTGAATAGTGGTATAATATAAACGATAAAATAAGATGGTGTGTTCTGCAGTACACAGGTAGCTGTTGAGCCTGGGGCGGTAGCGTGATTTGAAAATTAACAATAACCTGAAAGGGTAGAGTGTGAAAAAGATCCTGGTAATAAAGATGCGCTTTCACGGCGATATGTTGCTAACCACACCGGTCATCAGCACGCTTAAAAAGAATTATCCTGATGCTGATATTGATGTTTTACTCTACGAAGATACCATTCCTATTTTATCTGAAAATCCCGATATCCATGCTTTGTATGGCATAAAAAATAAAAAGAGTTCTGCTTTTGAGAAAGCAAAAAATTTCTTAGCGCTGATCAAGGTACTACGTGGTAATCATTATGATTTAGTGGTCAACCTTACCGATCAGTGGATAGTTGCTTTACTGTGCCGCTGCTTGGATTGTCCAATAAAATTGACACATGATTTCTCGCACAGAAATAAGAAATTCTGGCGCGACAGTTTTACTCATCACGTTCCTCTAAGTGGCGATCATTGGGTCGAACGTAATTTGTCTGTGCTGACGCCATTAAATCTAAAAGAATCAGTTCCGGTACTGAAAATGGTTTATGGTGAGCAAGTCTGGCAATCTGTTCGGAAAAAACTTCCTCAGGTTGATACCCAGAAGTATGTTGTTATACAGCCTACGGCGAGACAAGAATTCAAGTCGTGGGAGAATGATAGATTCTCCCTGGTGATTGATGCGATACATCATTTGGGGTATCAGGTTGTACTGACGTCTGGACCCGGTGCCAGCGATATTGCCTGCGTCGATGAGATTGCCAGGGCATGTGAAACTAAACCTTTAACTGAAATTGCCGGTAAGACAACATTCCCTGAGCTTGCTGCATTAATTGATCATGCTGTGCTTTTTATTGGTGTCGACTCTGCCCCGATGCATATTGCTGCAGCTGTTAAAACCCCTATCATTTGTCTTTTCGGTGCCACCGATCATATCGCCTGGCGACCATGGTCTGATGATGTAGTTCAATTTTGGGCTGGTGATTACCAACCAATGCCTGTGCGTGAAAAACTTGATCGAAGTAAGAAATATTTATCTGCTATACCAGCGGAAGACGTGATTGCAGCCATAGCGTCGCGGTTACCTAAACTCGATTAATAAAGCATCCGGATATATAAAATGGTTATTGCTTTCTGTTTGTATAAATATTTCCCTTTTGGTGGGTTACAGCGTGATTTTTTGCGTATAGCGTCAACAGTCGCATCACGTGGACATCATGTTCGGGTTTACACACAATCATGGCAAGGAAATATTCCAGACAGCCTGGAGATCATCATTGTTCCTGTGAGGTCATGCTCCAACAACGGGAAAAATGCTGAGTATCATCGGTGGGTAAGTAAACATCTTGAGAGTAATCCAGCAGACCGGGTCGTTGGGTTCAATAAAATGCCTGGGTTAGATGTTTATTATGCTGCTGATGTCTGCTACGCAGAAAAAGTCGCGCAAGAAAAAGGTTTGCTCTATCGTCTGACACCACGATATCGGCATTATGCCGCCTTTGAAAAAGCAACATTTGCTGAGGGAAAATCAACACAGCTGTTGATGCTAACAGATAAGCAAATTGCGGATTTTCAGAAGCACTATCATACTGAGCCAGCGCGTTTTCATATCCTTCCGCCGGGGATTTATCCTGACAGAAAATACAGCTCTCAGCCAACAAATTGTAGAGCTAGCTTCAGGAAAGAAAATGATATCAGTGATTCCCAGTATTTAATTATACAAATCGGTTCTGATTTTACCCGTAAGGGGGTCGACAGAACTATCAAGGCGATCGCTTCCTTACCGGAAGCTGTCCGCAAACAAACGATTCTGTTTGTTGTGGGTCAGGATAAGCCTGATCGCTATATAAAGCTGGCAACAGAGTATGCTGTTGCTGACAATATCAAGTTCTTCCCTGGCCGTAATGATGTCTCAGAGTTAATGGCAGCAGCCGATCTATTGATTCATCCGGCATATCAGGAAGCCGCAGGGATCGTGCTGGTTGAAGCAATTGCAGCAGGTTTACCTGTCATAACAACGGCCGTTTGCGGATATGCCCATTATATTAAAGATGCTGAATGCGGCATTGTTATTGATGAACCGTTTGAGCAAAAATTATTAAATGAGGCTGTTTATTTTTCTTTAACTGACTCAGGGCAGAGAAATGCATGGAAAGATAATGCACAACACTTTGCTGATACTCAAGACCTTTATAGTCTACCTGAGAAAGCAGCTGATATTATTATAGGTGGTGCCCATGGTTGAGTTAAAAGAACCATTTTTATCCTTGTGGAAAGGGAAAGATGCTTTTTCTGAAGTACAGAAGCTGCAGGGAGAAACATTTAGGCAGCTCGAAACGCGCAGAACGATAAGGTTTGAGATTGCAGGTAAAAGCTACTTCCTGAAATGGCACCAGGGAACTAAACTGAAGGAAGTTATCAAAAACTTATTCTCCTTACGTTTGCCGGTACTCGGAGCTGATAGAGAATGGAATGCTATACACCGTTTGCAGGAACTGGATGTTGATACGATGCACGGTGTTGGTTTCGGGCAACAAGGTATAAATCCGCTCAACCGTATCTCTTTTATTATAACTGAAGATCTGAGTCCGGCGGTTAGCCTGGAAGATTATTGCGCAGATTGGTTGGTGAATCCACCCGCGCGAAAAATTAAAATGGCATTAATTGAGCGGCTTGCCATTATGGTCAGAAGGATGCATCAGGGCGGCGTTAATCACCGTGATTGCTATCTCTGTCACTTCTTATTGCATCAACCGGCCAATTTTGAGGATAATACGTTCAAGCTGTCGGTTATTGATCTGCACCGAGCTCAGATAAGGAATGCGGTTCCTATTCGCTGGCGTAATAAAGATCTGATTGGTTTGTACTTCTCCTCGCTAAACATCGGGTTAACGCAAAGAGACTACTTCAGATTTCTGAAGATATACTTTAAAAAAGATATTAATAAAATTATTCGTGATGAATCCGATCTCTTTGCAACCTATGCAAGAA
>NZ_JANEWM010000127.1:0-3160 GCF_028069825.1 Citrobacter sp. Igbk 14 | reverse complement strand
ATACCATATTAACTGATGAAAAAATAATTAATCTCCCAAGAAAAATACAGTCTACATATTTATTGTGGAAGCAGGGCGCGAACATGAAAGAGATGTTACCGAAACCTACATTCTACCGACACCGTAAAGAATTACTTTCTTTCGGAATAGATATTAACTTTTATTGTGAGTCACCGGATTCTAATAACGTTGTTCCGTTGGTTCGTACTCTTGAAGCCAAACCAGCCAAAATTCCATCATGGGTTTATGAGAAAGGTTTAATTTTCGATTATAACCGTATTTCACATGCCAGTAACTGGCATTAAAGGAGAGTGATATGTCTAATTATGGTCTTTTTGTAAAAGGTAAAATGCTTGGTGCTCGCCAGCGTAATAAGGTCAATGGTCAGGGATACTATAATGAAATTGGTGTTGGCTTAGAGATTCCTGATGGTTTTGGCGGCACTAAGCAAGACCAGATTATTATTCGTGTATCTCAGGCTCTTGTTAATGCCGGTGTAATGAATCAGGCAAATAATTTTATCGGTAAGTTAGTCCAGATACCTGTATATGTTCGCGTCTGGTCAATGGAGGGGAGGGAAGGAGTAACTTATAACATTTCATCAGATGGCGGCATTACTGAAATAAAAGGCTGATTATGGATACATCAGGTTTCGATATTCAGTTTGATAATCATATTCCTGAAAATGGTTACCGTATTGAAGGTTATTTATGTAATGCGAACAATGCAAAAGAATGTCAGGCAATAATGGTACGTTCTGAACCATTTCATCAAATTGATTATTCTGCAATGGGAAATTACTGGACATTAGGTTTTGGCTCTGTCCTGCTGCTCTGGCTTTTTTCTGTAGGTGTGGGACAGGTAATAAAGATGGTTCGTACTGCTTGAATGCGAACCTTTAAAATTTAATGGAGATAGAGTTATGTTTAAAAAAATCGTTAGTTTTCTGGCTGTACCTGCATTAATGGCTGTTTCTGGCGCGACTTTCGCTGCAGAAGGAGCGGCATCAAGTGGTGTTGATTTATCGCCGCTGACGAACAGCATTGATTTCAGTACAGTTCTGGTTGCGATTATGGCCGTTGCTGCTTCACTGGTAACACTTTATGCCGGTGTCGCTGGCGTTCGCTGGGTATTGCGTACCGTTAAATCCGCATAAATTCATTATTCATGGGCGATGCAATATCGCCCGTTTTACTTGAGGTTATTATGGAGATTGAATTATGGAAATTGGGTTCCCTTTTATGGGGGATCGTCTCAGCTTATGTCGTTATTCTTGGGCTAAGAGGCTGACGGTTTATTCCTTTATTTTTTCCTTTCTCTGGGTTTCCTTTCCCCGATATTCATATTCATTTGTACCAGCAATTGCAGCAGTGGCTGCGCGGGCTGTTATTCCTAAAGTCGTTGGCCGGGTGCTTGTTCGTCGCTTTGCTGCCAATGATGCGATTTATACGGCATCACAGCTTACAGCAACCCGTGTTTTTGTTGGCCGCGCTGCGGCTAATGCTGCCGAATACTTGCCTGCTGCCTCATCATACAAAATGAGCGGTGTTGCAACGTGGGCGGGTATTGCTGCGGCTGTATCATCTTTTGTTCCGTCTTCTTTGAGTTCATCTGACGGCTCGGTAATGGTAATGACTAACGGTAAAAAGATTTCCGATAATTTATATGAAGTAACGTACAGTGGTCAAAGTGGTGAAAGTAAGACGATAACCGTTAATTTTGAACCACAGGAATTAAGTCCGGTAATCCTTCATGTTAGTCGTAATAATGTAGATGCGGGTTCTCCAGTTGTAGGTGTTGAAACAGGATATTCCACGCCAGATAATGCGCTTTATTATTATCAGGATTCGAAAGAGCTAATTTATTACTATGGTGATAATCCAACTGAAATTGCCAGAAATTATCTTAATGACTATAACTCGCGTACTTATACTGAAACACTAACGAATTTTGAACGCACTGTGACGAATAAAGTTGTCAACAGTAATGGAGATGTATCCTTTACTGAACAGAATTATAAGTTTACTTATCCTTCCTCATTTTATGAAATACCTGAGATTACACACTTGTATAGCAACCCGGCCGCATCTTCATTTCCCGCAGGTATTCCCATGTATGAAAATGTAGCAGGGCTTCCCATGTATTACAGCGTTGCTTATTTAACAGCAGGCAAGCAATATCAGTATCACAACACGCCTTGTAAAACGACTAATCAGTCAAATGGTGGATATTCGACGATTTGCGCCGTTCCTGAAAAAGAGGATTACACCGCAAAAGATATTGATGAAAAGAGTGAGCTTACTATCTGGACCAATACCAAATATAAAGCCATGACGGAAGTACTGGAGGCCGGAAATATTGAGTCCATGATTGATTATCTGGAGTATCTTGATAGTGTTAGTGTATCGCCAGCACTTCTTGCCGACATGATTAACGAGCTGTGGTCTGAAGCTGCCGTTAATGCAGATTATAACGGCTTACCGTTTAAAGAGGTTTCACCGGCTGAAGTAACTTCTGCGATGTCGGAACTTAGGCTATCTCCAACGTTATTAGATATGCTTTCACCTGTATCTGACAGTGCAGGGGCTGACGTCAATATTGATATTACCATTAATAACAACTCAGGGTCTGACACTGGAAATAATGGCAATATAGATTTGGGAGAAGATCCCGGTGTAAAAGAGCCTGAGCTTGAAGAAACGCCAACGGCAAGAGATATTTTAACGCCAATTATTAACTTGTTGCCTTTTACAAACGAATTTAACATCGGCTCTCGTTCAG
Source organism: Citrobacter sp. Igbk 14 (assembly GCF_028069825.1). Lineage (NCBI taxonomy): Bacteria > Pseudomonadati > Pseudomonadota > Gammaproteobacteria > Enterobacterales > Enterobacteriaceae > Citrobacter > Citrobacter sp. Igbk 14. The sequence goes on along the minus strand of NZ_JANEWM010000127.1, from coordinate 379 downwards.
CATCCTGCCCCGTTGTTGAATTCAGCGTGTTTAATCACCAGTACAGAATTGACTCCCATTGTCCGTTAATTGAGCAGAACAGAAGCGCCGTAGAAACCATATTTCTGATTATATGGGGATTTGTTGCGCTCCGTATTATTCTGAGTGCCTAAAGGAGTGCAACTATGTTTGGGATTCTGATTAGTGCATTAAATACTTTGTTAGGTTTTGTATTCCGGTCATTGATTATTAAATTCGTCGTATTCTTTGCGTTGTATTTTGTAGTCCAGGGCTTCGTTGAAATCCTTGTTGAGTTACTGCCAGATTCAAGCAATCTCTCATCGCTGTTTGCCAATTTATCAGACGGATTCTGGTACTTCATTAACCTGAGTAAATTACC
>NZ_JANEWM010000126.1:0-3219 GCF_028069825.1 Citrobacter sp. Igbk 14 | reverse complement strand
GATATAGACAATTGCTCAACACTATCATTTTTTAAATCTAATGGAACTTTTCCTATAAGCAAATGACTATAAAGGATTTTATCATTACCTGACATAAAATATAAAGCAAACTCTAAGCTATGCCAAAGTAATTCTTTTTCATCATCGATCCTCGGCATATAAGATTGCACAGCTGGTTCTATAAAACGTTTATCACCAATCCATTCATTTGACTTATCATTAATAATATTTTCAGAAACAAAATTACCAAGAACAAATTCATTAACAAATCCAATACCTTGGTTTTCTGAGCCTGACCGATCTAATAGAGCATGCGATGCTAATTTATTAACTAATTCGTCAGTAGTTGGTCTTTCATCTACAGTATAAAGCTTTCTTGTAGCATCCAAGAGTTGTTGATTCTTTTCAGTTATGACTAACGATATATACTCTCTAGACTCAGATGTGTAGTTACCTTCGACCATGTCGTCAGCTATTATTTTTAGTATAGTATATTGATCTTCAATAGACATTAATAAATCTTGTCTTTTTCTTTCTCGCTCAAGCATTGAATCAAAATACTTCCTCACTATAGTTGTTGGGTCGCTTATAACTTTATTAAAGTCGGTGTCGTCGATGCATCTTAGAAATGATAGCAGTACAGGGTTTGATAATTTGTTAAGAGGAAATCCTGTCGATGAAATTTCATCTAAACGTTGACCTGGAAGCCAGTCTTCAATTTGTGGTTCATGAATTCTTATTCTTATCACATCAAAATCTTCTTGATGTGATGCTATCCACTGATGGAATTCATCTCCGTCAAATATAGCTGTTCTTCGAGTTGTCAAAACCACTTTTGCACTATCAGTTAGAAGCTCACTTATTGTTTCCAGCATTGGCTCTGTTTTTTCATAATTATTTTCAATTCCGTTTGTACTTTCATGCAATAGTTCATCAAACCCGTCAAGTATAACTGGTACATTTCCTGCTCTTATTTCATTCCTTACTAAGGCTGAGCTTAACAAAGGAAAACTTCTATCAATTTCATCTAATAGTACATACCTGAATATTTTTGCTTGCCTATTCCTTGATAGTTCTGAAAATAATGGTATTTTCCCTATATTGTTAACTATAATCTCCCTCAATAATTCATACGCCGTGCAAGTCTTTCCAAAACCGGCTGCAGCCTCAATCAAAAACAGAATTGGACGCCTATCTTGTATTCTCTCTAATATTTCCGTAACAACATTAGCTTCGCCAATAACACCATTTAAGTAATATTTTGAATTTATGTAGGAATAAGTTGCAGTAGGTGAGTGAATTTTTACAATTGAATCTGTGAAAGTATTATAATCTTTAATCAACCTTTCTTTAGTTGAATCGACGCTAAAGAAGCCATTAAATAATTCCTTATGTGCTTCTTCATAAGACTGATATTTTTTAATTTGACATGCATAACCTAACTGCCTATATTCTTCAAAGGTTTGATTTACATTAACCTCATTATTTAGTGGAAGTATGTCCGCGTTATGGTAGTGCCCTGTTTTAATAGAATATACAGCAATACTTTCGTTACCTGTATTTTCTTCAGTAAAACCAAACCTTTTATATATCTCTGTAAGTTTGCTTTTTCGTAACATTAAACTCACCTCCTGATATTTTTCGCAATGATGCTATAGTCGCTGTATGAACTTTTAATATAATATTACAAAAACCATCTACATAGCTACCGTCTAAGCAATAATAGCTATGTAGAGATTATCTGTAAGAGAACAGTTCAACGGTTACGTGCACGTTATGACATCGTTCTAACTTCATGGGGTGCTCAGTAACAGAACTTTTAAGCCATTCTTGCTCGCTGAACATGCAGTCATACCTATCACAAGCAGTACAACCATTACTTAGCAGACCTCTGCTCCTTGTTCCAAAAGGAACGTAAACCAGATGTTAGAGTTAACAAAACTGAAAGCCACTGCCCCCCAAATCTCCGAGTCAAACATTAGAGACTTTAAGTGAGCTCAGCCCAGATTATGCATTCTAATCAATTTCCAAATAATCAATCGGGCTAAGCCGTGGTGGTCATCGCGCCAATCCCCATAATGAAGGATACATCTTGGCTGTATCATCTTCCTTACAGCTGCGTTTCAACATGTGCTGAACAACACTCAAATTAATGTAATTGAGCCAGTGAATACAACATCTGTTTCAAATCACTTTGAAGTTTTCTTCACTTAATGTGTACGCCAAAATTATCCGGATAAACATAGAGTAACGGTCGACCGGGATTACAATCAACCAGTTTCATCTCTAGTAGGCGATATTCTTAAGGCGGCAGCGGAATGTTCTGACAACCCCACTGAGGCGGTGCTACAGAATCTTATCGAAGCCAAACATCAGCTACGTTTCCCTAGATGTTAAAATCAGTAGTCGCAGGGCCAATGCTAATGATCCACACATTGACCGTGAAGGGGCCTTTCAGGTGGGTACGACTGCATTCCAAGTGACCACCGCACCTATGGAGAAATTGATTTAACACTGTATCAAAATCAAACGCGCAGGCTACAGGCCGGTCATCCTAACTCTTGAAAGCAAGGTCATTGCAGCACGCCAGCTGGCTGATAACGTTGGTATGTCTGAACTGATAGCCATCCAGGCAGCTGAAACTTTCATCGGTAACAATATTGAAGAGATTGCTATTTATGACGGCGATAAAATCCGTGAGAGTCTCGCAAGATTGATACGGACGTACAACGTCCGTATCAATACTATCGAGATAGATACATCTCTTATGATTGATGAGCCTCTTGGATCGTTAACTTACTGACCGACTCCTGAAATACATAGAGCTCAGTAAGCTTAACGAGTCGCTTTTTTCCACCATACCTAAGCCCCAAAACTAAAGCACTACGGCTTGATTGGGCTGGCGTAAGTCTGTACACCGAGCCTTTTGCACTATAAATTTCTCAGAATATATAACCAATATGTCAGTAAAGGTTTAAAGTGAATGATTCGTTTTGGCAGGATACTTACGATTATCACAACACTATCACATATTGTGTCTCACACACAAAGTTGAAAATCAAAACAGAAGTAAAAGATATAACATTCCCCTGCTAAAATACAATTCACTTCAAACATTTAATATTAATGGGATATATTTCCCCCTAAGCAATGGGGAAAAACGCCCATCAATCAACCATGAAATAAAAATAGCACTTTTTGCAAACTATGAATTTATTT
>NZ_JANEWM010000125.1:0-3359 GCF_028069825.1 Citrobacter sp. Igbk 14 | reverse complement strand
TGTATTTTGTAGTCCAGGGCTTCGTTGAAATCCTTGTTGAGTTACTGCCAGATTCAAGCAATCTCTCATCGCTGTTTGCCAATTTATCAGACGGATTCTGGTACTTCATTAACCTGAGTAAATTACCACAGGGGATTAGTATGATTATCTCCGCAATGGCTACTCGTTTTATTATTCGACGTATTCCTGTTATAGGGTGAGTTATGGCTATTTCTGCATATATTGGCATACCCGGCTCAGGAAAAAGTTATGAAGCCGTTTGCAATGTCATTATTCCTGCATTTACCAGCGGCCGGAGAGTTGTGACGAACATTTATGGTTTACAAAAAGATAAAATCACCGAACGTTATCCTGATGCAACGGGAGAAATTATTGTTGTGGATAATGATGATGTGCTTAAAGCAGATTTCTTTCCTTTTAAAGGTGGGGAAGGGAGCTTTTGCCAGTTTGGTGATTTAATTGTTATTGATGAAGCATGGCGAATCTTCGGTAGCGATAAGGATATGACGGCTGAGAAGAAATCATTTATTGCTGAACATCGTCATTTTACGCACCCTGAAACGGGTATTAGCTGTGATTTGGTTATTGTAAATCAGTCACTTTCTAATATTGCTCGCTTTCTGAAAGACAAAATAGAAACAACTTACCGGATGCGCAAGCTGAAAGCGTTGGGCCTGAATAATCATTACTGCATTGACGTATATTCAGGCCACAAAATCTATAAAAGCAACCTCGTCACCAGTTATCGCAATAAATATAACCCTGATATTTTTGAACTTTACAAAAGCTATGAAGGAAATAACGGTAATGAAAAGCAGACAGATAAACGCCAGAGCATCTGGAATTCTGGCAAAGTCAGGTTCTTTCTTGTGCTTTTTCCATTGATGTTTATCGGGTCAGGCTGGCTGATTTACTCATTTTTCAGCACGTTTGGCCGAAGCGATCCCTCGCCAGATTTGGCTACAACAGATGTACGTGATGCGGCCATGTTTGGTTCTTCCGCTGCTACTCCAGCACCAGATACTCCCTCAGAACCAGCTGAACCGCCACTTTCAACCGAGTGGCGTATATCAGGGAGAATGACCAGTGAAGGCAGGGCGTTTGTGATTCTTGTTAACGGTGCCGGTGTTTTGCGTGCCGTTCCTGCATCCAGTTTTAATTACAAAGGGATGTTGATGAGCGGAATTATTGATGGTGAGCGTGTGACGCTTTATACGGGGAAAAAATAATGAAAAAGATTTTACTCGCATTAACGCTACTATTTTCTTCATGTGCTTTCGCAGGGTCAGAGCTTGAATTAAATAAAGTCAAGCTACCGGAGGCTATTTCTCTTATTTACAGTGAGGTGCTTAAAGTCCCGTATATGCTAGATCCACAGCTTGTTAATGATGAACGAATGATTACATTCAGGTTAACACCTGATATTGATGAACGGGAATTTGTAACCCGTTATCTTGGCAATATGAACATTCGAATATGGACGAAAAAGGGTGTTGATTTTATCGCGCCCTATACGCCGAAAGAGCCGGTTAAGCCACGTTATACATGGACTTATACGCCTCAGTACCGTTCTGTTGCCTACCTGTCTGATATTCTTGGCGGCTACGTTTCAGGCTCCTTCAATAACAGTGGAGCCGTAATTTCTGACGATTCGCTAAAAGGTTCATCAGGGGCAAGCAACTACATCAATCGAACCGGTGATATTCTGGTTTATTATGGTACGAAAGAGGATATCGCCATCCTGAAAACACTGGTCACTTCGCTGGATACGATGAGTGATGAAGTGGTTGTTTCTGGTTATGTTTTTGAGGTTCAGACCTCGCAGTCTGACGGCTCCGGCATTCTTTTAGCGGCTAAAATTCTGTCTGATAAATTCAATATTTCAGTTGGTGCTGCCGGACTGGATAATTTTATCAATATTCGAACCGGCTCCATTGATGCCATTTTCAATCTGCTTAAAACCGACAGTCGTTTTACTGTTGTCAGTGCGCCACGACTGCGGGTAAAAAATAATGCCTCAGCGTCTTTTTCAGTCGGCTCTGATGTGCCAGTACTGGGCAGTGTTACGGTGAATAACAATACGACCACGCAATCCGTTGAATATCGTTCCAGCGGTGTTTTGTTTAACGTGACGCCATCAATCAAAAGTCGGACAATGGATCTCAAGATTCAGCAGCAGCTTTCCAACTTTGTGACCACTGAAACCGGCGTCAATAACTCGCCAACCCTTATCAAGCGTGATGTAACAACCGAAGTCAGCCTTGCAGATGGTGATATTATTTTACTTGGTGGCCTTGCTGAACAGAAAGACAGTAAGGCCAGTTCCGGCTGGAGCTTCTTCGGTTCCCGTACCAGTGAAAGCAACAAGACTGATATTATGGTGATGCTTCAGGTCAGAAAGGTTGACCGGAGCAGGGCGACGCCCCGCAGCGCCGCGAGGAGCGGTGAACTGTTCCGGGACAACCTGAACTGATTGTATGGATTTTTATTATGGCGTTAACTTTTATGGGGTATGAACAGTACGACATCTTCTAGGTATTCAGTTACTTAGAGGATTTATTATGTCTGTAAAAAATAAGGCGCGTGACCGACTTCCCGGTGGCCGCCTTAAGTCTTATCGTCGTGTAGGTTCACATTTTGCCAGTTGTGCCAGATGGTTTGATAAATCGCCGTCCTGGTATCGCAATATGATGATGACCAGGCCTGAGCGCCGTGAAGTCAGAAGGCTTCTCAATCAGGTAATGCGTGGTCATGATGCTGACGGCATTGCTTTTCCGGTCAGTCATCGTCCGTTTGTTTATTGGTGGTGAATTTCGTACGCACGAAATTTCACGCATAAACACCAGACAAAAAATCGTTAACTGTCTGTTTTGAAAGATAACGCCGGTCAGTGACAAAACTTGTTTTGTTGCTGTCCGGGGTTGGCCAAGCCGTACAGTTTCCATTTTCAGCGTTATGGCTGATTCGGCGCGGCAGCATTCATCGGGGCTTATCATGGAAAAATTCATGACACATCAGGAGCTGAAAGTGATGCTTCTCAAAGATCCAGCATTCCGGGCTGCTTATGAAGCTGAGAGCCAGAACCCGCAATCCGGTTACCAGATTATCCGGCATCATGGTGATGGCACTGAAGAAGTGGTGTTTGATTCTCGTGTATCAGGTACAGATTTACCAACTAACTGGATGAACAGGCCTGATTGGTGAGGTCAGGCCGTTCACTTACTGCTGACAGACATTTGATTCTGATTCGTTTGGAGAAACGGATGATTTTGAATCACTGTCGATAGTAGCCAGTTGACGGCCAGTGTCAACGATTCCCGCCAGATTCTGCCATCCTTACCATTGGTGCGCATAATGTA